>NZ_DFOZ01000048.1:307-35555 GCF_002377005.1 Limnobacter sp. UBA3528
AACAGGTTTTCTGGCGAGAGAGCGGAACCCAAGCCAATTGGGCGATTAAGAAAGTTGCGAGACAGCTGAACCCAAGCCAATTGGGCGATTAAGAAAGCTGCGAGACAGCTGAACCCAAGCCGATTCAGTTGTTAAACAGCGTGCATTTAGCCCCCACGCTTGGGCAGCATCAATTCACTCGCCGCAATTTTCTCGGGCTGAAACTTGTTCACCGGCAAATCCAGTTCATAGCCAATCGCCACACCGCACAACAAGTTGTACTGCTTCGGAATATCGAAATGCTTGTCCAAGGGGGAACGGAACAAGCCCAGCGCGCCCTGCGCGCAGGTGCCCAAACCTTCGTTGGTGGCAGCCAGCATCAGGCTTTGCAGAAAAATGCCAGCATCCAGCGCGCTGTAAATGCCCACGCCTTCGTGCACAAATACAAACGCGGCTGCGGGGGCACCAAACATGCGAAAGTTCTCTGCCATGGCCTGGTCGCGGGCTTTCAAATCATTTCGGGCCACACCCAGCACGCCATACAAGCCTTTGCCACACTCCACGCGGCGAGCTTGTAAGTCTTTGGGGTAGTTCACTACAGGTTTTACATCACCATCGGGAATGCCCTTGCTGCGGGTCAATAGTCCTTTAATTTGCGCCAGCTTGCCGCCACGTTGCAGTTTGATGGTTTCCTGAAAGCGTCCGTACAGTTCGCTACGCAAATTTTCCAGCACATCGCCGGTGGCCAGGGCAATTCTGTAAGGGTGCGTATTCGACCAACTTGGTGACAGTGCAGCCTGTTGAAGTAGGCGTTCCAGTACCTCGCTGGGTACAGGTTTGGGGTCAAAAGCACGCACACTGTGGCGCTGTTTCAGCGTTTCAAGAAATTCCATTTTCCCTTGCTCTGTGTAATAGTTAGCCCAGTTTAGAGTATTTCTTACTAGCCAACAGACCCGGCTCGCCACTATTCTCTCAACTGACAATACAAAAAGTCACATGAACGGTCAAACCACGGGGACAAAACAATGAACAATCCACACGTAGACGTACTGATTATCGGCGCCGGGCTGTCTGGCATTGGTGCAGCATGCCACATCAAGCAGAACTGCAAGGGCAAAAGCATCAAAATTCTGGAACGTCGCAAAGCCATCGGAGGCACTTGGGATTTGTTCCGTTACCCAGGCATTCGTTCTGACTCTGACATGTTCACCCTGGGTTACAGCTTCAAGCCCTGGAAAGGCGAGAAAGTGTTGGCCAATGGCCAGGAGATCCGCGAGTACGTGACCGAAGCCGCCAAAGAACACAATGTCACCAGAGACATTCAGTTTGGTTTGAAGGTGACTGCCGCCAATTGGGATTCCGAAGCCAACCAGTGGACTGTTGAAGGCGTTATCGAGGAAACCGGCGAGAAGCAGGTGTTTACCAGCAATTTCTTGCTGGGTTGCACCGGTTACTACAACTACGACAAAGGCTACAGCCCTGAATTTCCGGGCATCAAGAACTTCAAGGGCACCGTGGTTCACCCACAGCAATGGCCCGAAAACCTGGACTACGCCGGCAAGCGCGTGGTGGTGATTGGCAGTGGCGCAACCGCCATTACCTTGGTGCCTGCCATGGCTGACACCGCGAGCCATGTGACCATGTTGCAGCGTTCACCTACTTACATCGCGTCCATTCCATCTGTTGATCCGGTTTCCGTGGTGCTGAAAAAGTTCATGCCCGACACTTGGGTGTACAACATTGGCCGAGCCCGCAACATTGGTTTGCAGCGTTTGATTTTCAAGTTGAGCAAGCAGCGCCCACAAGCGATTAAGCGTTTGTTGTTGGGTGCTACCCGTGCACGCATGGGCAAAGACTTTGACATGAAGCACTTTACCCCCAGCTACAACCCTTGGGACCAGCGCCTGTGCGTGGTGCCCGATGGTGATTTGTTCAAGGTGTTGAAAAAAGGCAAGGCTGACATCGTGACCGACCACATCGACACATTTGTCAGCAATGGCATCAAGCTGAAAAGTGGTCAGGTTCTGGAAGCCGATATCATCATTACCGCCACTGGCCTTGACTTGCAGATTCTGGGTGGCTTGACCGCAACAGTGGACGGCACGCCTGTGAACGTGGGCGAGGTGATGAGCTACAAGGGCGTGATGATGAGCAGCATCCCCAACTTTGCCATGGTGTTCGGTTACACCAATGCCTCATGGACATTGAAAGCCGACCTGGCCGCCGAGTTTGTGTGCCGGGTGATCAACCACATGGACAAGCATGGTTACACCCGCGTGGTGCCCAACGCCGAGGGTGTTGAAGCCGACGACACACCGATGTTCGACCTGGAAGCGGGTTACATGAAGCGTGCTGCCGATCGCTTGCCCAAGCAAGGCCCGGCTGCACCCTGGACAGTGGTGAACAACTACCTGGCCGACCGACCTGTGCTAAAGAAAGGCAAGATTGAAGACGGTGTGCTGGAGTTTGCGAAAGCAGGCGCAGCCGCTGGTAAAAAATCTTCAGGCCGCAAGGCAGCAGCAAAGCAGGCCACCAAGCAAGCCGCTTGATTGTTGTTTTGAGTTAGGTTCACGAAAGGGCTGCCGCAATGCAGCCCTTTTTGTTGGCGTCAATTGAATTCACCGCCCAAGGGTGTTTCCAGCGTGCCGGTTTCAAAGCTGCTCAGGCTGCGGTTCAGGCCGAGAAGATCGTCGCGACCAATTGTAAGCAATGCTTTGCCCAGCGCAAAATTGCCTTGTGCCCGAATCTCGTCGCGCAGGGTATTCACAGTGAGAATTTCTTCGCCGTTCACAAAATAATCGATTGGGCGGGGCACATCGGGGAACCGCTCGGCCAAGACGGGCTGGGCAAGAAGGGCTGTGGTCGACACGAGAATAGTGTGAATCGAACGCTTGATCATGGCATCTCCTCAGGCAAATGCATCATCACCTAGAGTGATGCTTTGGTGGTGAAGTTGTCTATCGGGCTTACCCTTCGCTCGAAAGTGGTAGGTGTCATCACCGGTGTGTTCAAATTCGCCTAAGATGAAGTGCCTTCATTCGCACCCCGCTCCATTGAAACAACCCGCTGATCTCGACAATTCGCTGCAGAACCTGCCTTATGCATGGCGGCGTGTGGTGCTGTTTGCCGACAACATGGCCCAAGCCAAGGTGGCCGATGCCATTGGCCGAAGCCCCAAGCAGCAGCTCACATGGATTGGATTGGCCGCCTTGCCTTTGCTGTTGCCGTTTGGCATTCCGGGTGTGGCCACCAGTCTTGGTTACCTTACTTTTCTTCTGGGTGTGGGTTATGCGCTGGGTTTCGGTATCCCAATTCCCAAATCAATTGGGGAAAAGCGCCTGCCACCCAAAGCCGCCAGTGTTTTAAAAACCATTCTGGGTGTGTTCATTCGTCGGGTTGCGCCCCACAGCAAGCCACGCCTGTTCATCATGAGTCACCCACGCATGCGCCCGGTCAACGGCTTGGTGTTGGCTTTTGCAGGCCTTTGCATGGCTGCGCCAGTGCCTTTTGCCTCATTCGACAATGTGCTGCCGGCTGCGGCCATGGTGTGTATTACTTTTGGTTTACGGGTGCGCGACGGCAGGCTGGTGCTGGCTGGTTACGTATTCACTGTGTTGGCCGCCCTGTTGGTGCTGTTGTTGTGGTGGGGCGGTTATGCTGTATTCATGTGGGTTTCAAAGCAACCCTGGGCCAGCCAGTGGCTGGGTTGGCTTTTTTCCTGACAAGGCGCAAGCCGGTGCTGCGAACAGGGGCTTAAGTTCGATAGAATCACCAGAACAACCCCAATCTGGAGCCGAATAGCACCATGACAACCAAACAAACGATTGATTTCTATTTCGACCTGACCAGCCCGTACAGCTACGTGGCTGCCGAGCAAATTGAAGAAATCGCCGCTGCGGGCCAGCGCACCGTGAATTACAAGCCCACCTTGTTGGGCTTTGTGTTCAAAACCACGGGCAACACCCCTCCCATGATGAACCCGGCCAAGGGCAAATATTCTGCGAAAGACTTTGCTCGCACTGCGCGTTTTCATGGGCTGCAAATTAACTGGCCCAAGAAATTCCCGATCAATCCGACCACAGCATCGCGTGCCATTTTGCAGGTGTTGAACACGCAACCCGAGAAAGCCGGTGAAATGACGCGTGCGCTTTACAAGGCTTATTTCGTAAACGGGCAGGACATCACCGAAGACTCCACAGTGCAAGCCATTGCCGATTCGATCGACCTGGATGGTGCCGCGGTTGTTGCTGCTGCACAAACCGACGCGGTGAAAGAACAAATGAAAGCCGCAGTGCAGGAATCCATCGATGCCGGCATGTTCGGTGCACCTTATTTTGTGGTGGACGGTGAACCATTCTGGGGTCAGGACCGCATGGAACAATTGCGCCGCTGGGTTGTGCAGGGGCCGTTCTAAACATGGCTGTTCTCGATTCCAACAATGTTAAAAACCGCCCCGACTTTGCAGCCAATTCAGCAGCGCTAAAAAAACTGGTCGATGAGTTAAAAGCCAATTTGGCGGTGGTGGCGCAGGGTGGTGGCAAAGTGGCCAATGAGCGCCATACAGCACGCGGCAAGCTGTTACCCCGTGAGCGCGTGGCAGGTTTGCTCGATCCTGGTTCACCGTTTCTGGAGCTGGCACCCCTGGCGGCATGGGGCATGTATGGTGGTGCTGCGCCAGGTGCAGGCGCCATTGCCGGCATCGGCCGTGTTAGCGGTGTGGACTGCATGATTGTGTGCAACGACGCCACGGTGAAGGGCGGTACTTATTATCCGCTCAGCGTGAAAAAGCATCTGCGTGCGCAAGAAGTGGCAGCCGAGAACAACTTGCCCTGTATTTATCTGGTCGATTCTGGAGGGGCCAACCTGCCCAATCAAGACGAAGTGTTTCCCGATCGCGATCACTTCGGAAGAATTTTTTTCAACCAGGCCAATATGAGTGCGCAAGGCATTGCGCAAATTGCGGTGGTCATGGGCAGTTGTACGGCGGGTGGCGCGTATGTGCCAGCCATGAGCGACGAAGCCATTATCGTGAAAAACCAGGCCACGATTTTTCTGGGTGGCCCACCCTTGGTGCAAGCCGCCACGGGCGAAATTGTCAGCGCCGAAGAACTGGGCGGTGCCGATGTTCACACCCGTTTGTCGGGTGTGGCCGATCATCTGGCCGAGAACGATCAACATGCTTTGGAAATTGCACGCCGCATTGTGGCCAATTTGGGTCGGCCCGAGAAGCGCTACCCATGGGCCTTGAGCGAATCCAGAGAACCCCTGTACAGCGCCGAAGAAATTTACGGCATTGTGCCAGTGGATGCGAAAAAACCTTTCGACGTGCGCGACATTATTGCCCGCATGGTCGATGGCAGCGAATTCGATGAATTCAAGGCCCGTTTTGGCAGCACGCTGGTGTGCGGTTTTGCCCGCCTGTACGGCATGCCTGTTGGCATTGTGGCCAACAACGGCATTTTGTTTTCTGAGTCCGCCCAGAAGGGTGCACATTTCATCGAGCTGTGTTGCCAGCGCAAAATTCCCCTGGTGTTTTTACAAAACATCACGGGCTTCATGGTGGGCAAGAAAGTAGAAAACGAAGGCATTGCACGCCATGGCGCAAAAATGGTGATGGCGGTGGCCTGTGCAAAGGTGCCCAAATTCACGGTGGTCATTGGTGGTTCATTCGGTGCTGGCAATTACGGCATGTGTGGTCGTGCCTACAGCCCGCGCTTTATGTGGATGTGGCCCAATGCGCGCATCAGCGTGATGGGTGGTGAACAGGCCGCTGGTGTTTTGGCCACGGTGAAGCGGAATCAAATTGAAGCCAAAAGCGGCACCTGGAGCAAGGAAGAAGAGGCCGAGTTCAAGGCCCCCACACTGAAACAGTTTGATGAGCAAAGCCAGCCGTATTACGCCACCGCAAGGCTTTGGGACGACGGTTTGATCGACCCTGCGGACACACGCCGCATTCTGGGCATGGCCATTTCAGCCAGCCTGAATGCTGACATTCCGGACACGAAGTTCGGCGTGTACAGAATGTAATAAATACAATAAAAAGAACGGAGACTTTGAAATGACAGAACAATCGACTGAAAAGCCTGTGATTGAGACCCGAAAGGGCAAATCCGTGTGGCTGACCTTGAACCGCCCACAGATTAAAAATGCCATGAATGGCGAAATGATCGCCATGCTGGTGGAGGCTTTTCAACGCTTGGGCAGTGACACTGAAACACGCGCCATTGTGCTGGCTGGCCATGGCGACGCATTTTGCTCGGGCGCCGACTTGGGCTACATGATGCAAATGGCGCAGCAAGCCGCTGCGGTTTCCAATACAAATCAGCAAAGCGCCATCACATTGACCAGCCTGTTTCGCGGCATTGCGGAATGCCCCAAGCCCGTGGTGGCGCGTGTGCATGGCTTGTGCCTTGCGGGCGCAACCGGCCTGGTCAGCGCCAGCGACATTATTGTGGCCAGCAACAACGTGAAGTTCAGTTTGCCGGAGGTAAAGCGGGGTTTGATTCCCGCCACCATCAGCCCCTACGTGGTGCAGGCCATGGGGGTTCAGGCTGCGCGCCGTTACTTCATCACTGGTGAAACATTCACTGCAGAGAAGGCCTATGAATTGGGCATGGTGCACGAATTGACCACACCCGACACGCTGGACGCCAAGCTGGAATCCATTCTTGCCGAGCTGGACAGTTGCGCCCCCGATGCCATGGCCGCTTGTAAAAAGCTGGTGCGCGATGTTTCCCGCATGGACATCACTGCCGATGAAACACACGCGGAAGTGGCAGCACGTCTTGCAGCTGTTCGAGGCAGTGCCGAGGCCGCAGAGGGCATGATGGCTTTCATGGAAAAACGCAAACCGAAGTGGGTTGGCTAACCGGGTTATTTAAAAATGTTCACCAAAATACTGATTGCCAACCGTGGCGAAATTGCCCGCCGAATCAACCGCACCGCGCAAGCCATGGGTATTCAAACCGTCGCCGTGTACTCCACTGCCGACGCGAAGGCCCTGCATGTGCAGGAGTGCAATGAAGCCGTGTGCCTTGGCGAGCCAGAGGCCGCGCAAAGCTACCTGAACATCGACAAAGTAATCGCCGCGGCCAGGCAAACTGGTGCACAGGCCATACACCCTGGCTATGGTTTTTTGTCCGAGAATGCTGCATTTGCGCAGGCTTGTGCCGATGCAAACATCACCTTCATCGGCCCCGGTGTAGAAGCCATTCGGATCATGGGCAGTAAAAGTGAGGCCAAGGCCTGCGTACAACCCGCGGGTGTGCCGCTGATTCCCGGATACTTTGGTGCAGACCAGTCGCTGAATACCTTGCAGGCTGAAGCTGAGAGAATTGGTTTTCCGTTGATGATCAAGGCGGTGGCCGGCGGCGGTGGCAAAGGCATACGCATTGTGAACAGTGCAGCCGAGTTGCAGGCCGCACTGGAAAGTTGTCAGCGCGAAGCGAAAAACGCATTTGGCGACGCCACAGTGATGCTGGAAAAACAGATCATCCAACCTCGCCATGTCGAGGTTCAGGTGTTTGCCGATACCCATGGCAATGTGGTGCATTTGTTCGAACGAGATTGTTCAGCGCAGCGCCGCCATCAAAAAGTAATTGAAGAAGCCCCTGCATTTGGTCTCACTGAAGCGCAACGCGAAGCCTTCGGGCGCACGGCTGTGCAAGTGGCCAAGGCCGTGAATTATGTGGGTGCAGGCACTGTGGAGTTTTTGCTGGACGCACGTGGCGAGTTTTATTTCATGGAAATGAACACGCGCTTGCAAGTGGAACACCCTGTTACCGAAATGATCACCGGCTTTGACTTGGTGCAATGGCAAATTGAAATTGCGGCTGGCCTGCCATTGCCCGCCACGCAGGAAACCATTCACATTGATGGTCACGCATTTGAAGCGCGCCTGTACGCCGAGAACCCAGAGCAGGGATTCTTGCCTGCAATTGGTACGGTTGAATTGTGGGAAGCACCCGATGCAATCGAGTTTCGCACCGGCACCCATGCAGGGCGAACTGCCGGTATTCGCCTGGATTCCGCCATGCGGTCAGGCCTGGCTGTGTCGCCCTACTACGACCCCATGGTCGGCAAGCTGATTACCTGGGCGCCCACGCGTGAAGCGGCCTTGAACAAGTTGGCCAACGCCTTGGCGCAACTGCGTTGTGTGGGCGTGAAAAACAATTTGGCCTGGTTGCGCAGCCTGTGCTTGAACCCTGAATTCGCAGCAGGCGGTTACGACACCGGGTTGATTGATCGAATGAGCACCCCCACTGACGCACCTACCCCGATTGATTCCGACACCTTGCATGCGCTGGCTGGCCTTGCGCGGTGGGCCCTTCATCAACACCAGAACAACAAGTCCACCCAAGACCCACTCGCGACACTGGATGGTTTTTACTCCAGTTCACCCCCTTTGCGGGAAGACCGCTGGTTCAATCGCGACACCGCTTTGGCCACACACACGCATGTGTCGGTGCGTGGGCAGCAAGCCCTTGTTCAGTGTGCCGGCTTCGCTTTGCAATTGGCCCTAAGCCCGCAAGAACAGCGCAGTGCTTTGCCTCGATTGAAAGGTTTGGTTGAGACTGGCCCACACGCGGGCAGTGCTTTTGATTTGATCTGGCATGGCGACAACCTCAGCATTCATGTGGGTGCTGAACAAACGAATCTGCAATGGCAGAACCCAGCGCACATTCGAGCTGATCAAGGGCATGATGCCCACGGTGTGGCTGCACCCATGCCAGGCAAGGTGTTCGCCGTGTTTGTAAAAGTGGGTGACACCGTGAAGAAAGGCCAACCCTTGATTGGCCTGGAAGCCATGAAAATGGAACACACCTTGAACTCCCCCTGCGATGGTGTGGTGCAGTCCATTCCCCACCCGGTGGGCGATCAGGTGACCGAGGGCACCGAGCTTATTCATTTTTCTGAAAACGACGATTCAAAATGAGCATGATCAAACTTCCAGGCCGTGTCACTCTTGTTGAAGTGGGCCCACGCGATGGTCTACAGAACGAGAAAACACCCATTTCCACAGCCATCAAGATTGAACTGTGCAAGCAACTGATTGAAGCGGGTATTCACCGGCTGGAAGCTGCAGCCTTTGTGTCGCCCAAGTGGGTGCCGCAAATGGCTGACGGTGCTGATGTGCTTGCAGGTCTTCAAGCTCTGTCCGAGTTGCAGGACCGCACGGTTTCCTACTCTGCGCTGGTGCCCAATTTGAAAGGCATGGAAGCAGCAATTGAAGCCGGGGTGCAGGAGGCGGTTGTGTTCACGGCTGCCTCGGAAGCCTTCACGCAAAAAAACATCAACTGCACCATCGCTGAAAGCATCGAGCGTTTCAAACCTGTGGCTGAACTGGCCCGTGCGCACAACATTCATTTGCGCGGTTCCATTTCATGCGCCTTGGGTTGCCCCTATCAAGGCGAAGTGTCCGTGCAAAGCGCAGCCGAGGTGGCCTTGCGTTTACGAGACATTGGCGTGCAGGAATTTGATGTGGCCGATACCATTGGCGTGGGCACGGCACTGCGGGTTAGCCAGGTGTTTGAGGCTGTGGGTTACAGTGTGGGTTTGCAAAATGTGGCTGGCCATTTCCACGACACCTATGGGCAAGCCTTGGCCAATATACTGGCTGCCTTGCAGTTGGGTGTGTCCACATTTCACAGCTCGATCGCTGGCTTGGGCGGCTGCCCCTATGCCAAAGGTGCCACTGGCAATGTGGCCACCGAGGATGTGGTGTACCTGTTGCAAGGCATGGGGATTGAAACCGGTTTGAACCTGAACAAACTGGTACAAACCGGCGCGTGGATTTCAGGCAGCATTGGCAAGCCTTACATCAGCCGGGCAGGCCGTGCCATGTGGAACAAACTGAATGCGGAAGTAAGCTAAATAACTGCTTAATCAATACATTCAGTTTCACTTTCTGCGCATTCTGGGAATGGCCATGAACACGGCAACGCCTTGTTCCTGGCTGTTGCGGCCTGTGTAAAGCTCGATGCGAATGGCTTTGGCCCGAATTTTCATGTGCGCCAAACCACGCCCTCGCCCCAGTGTGTTGTGGGGCATGCCTACACCATTGTCGCTGATGTTCAGCAGCACCTTGTCATTGGCCTCGTCCCAACGCACACTCAGTTCAATTTTGCTGGCCTTGGCGTGTTTCAGGCTGTTGGCAAAAATCTCCTGCACAATTCGCAGCAAATCGAACAAATCGCGAGAGCTGTATCCTTCCAGTTTGGGAATGTCGGCCACGCTCCACAGCAGCGAAACCCCACTGGCTTTCAAGCGGCGTTCATAACGCCAGCGGAAGTTGCCCAACAATGCCAGCAGGTCATCACTTTGTGGGTCGAGTGAATCAATGGCCATACGCAAATCATCCAGGCATTCCTGCAGTACATCGCGCATTTCATCCTGGCTCAGTGGCTTGGTTTCACTCAGGTTCAGGGCCGATACCAAACTGGATCCAACCCCGTCGTGAATGTCTTGCATGATTCGCCGGCGCTCATCGTCCTGGGCGCGTTGCTGCTCAATTTTGCGAAGCAAATTGAACTGGCGAAACAGCTGTTGTTCGCGAATGGCCAACTCAGAGTTCAGCGAGTCATTGGACGTTTTCAGTTCTTGCAACAGGGCGCGGTAACGCCTGAAAATAACCCAGCAGGCCGACACAAACAACAAAATGCCGGTGTACTGCGACAACAGTATGGACTCAATTGGCAGCAGGTTCAGCATGGTGGCCAAATCACGAATGCTGAGCAGTACAAACAGCAGCGAGCTGCAACCCAGTATGGCACCCTCAAAATTGCGTGTACGCCATGAATGACTGAGCAGCAGCACATTGAGAACAAACACCACCGGGATTACCGGCAACAGCAGCCAAAATGTGAAATTCAGGATTTGATCGCTGTTGGCGATGAATGTAATCAGCGACACGGCCGCGGCATAGGCCGCCAGGCCCTTCGGAATCCAGGTCCAGCCCAGGTTCATGTAGCGGATCAGGAACAGCCCATACAGGCAGGCAAACCAGGCATGCAGACTGTGTACCAGTTGCCCCCACTGTGCGTGGGGCAGGGGAATCCAGTCCATGAAATAGCCGGTGTTACGAACCGCAAAAACAATCACGGCCAGGCTGAAAAACAGAAAACCTTCCTGTTCCCGAAAAACCCTGGCAAACAACAGCAGCAGCAACCCACTGGCAAAAGCCACCAAGGTGGCCAGCATCGATCCGGTCACCTGCCAGCGATAGGACGAGTCATACATGGGCTCAAGCACGCTGTTTGGCCCCATCCACACCCGGCCTAATCCACTTCGGTAGTTTTTGTAACCTGCCACCTGAATCAACAAGGTGTTGTTGCCGGGGGTGAGCAGGTCGGGTGAAAACTGAAACAGGTAGGGGTAGTTCCAGTGCCGGGTAATGTCACCTTCCAGCGTGCCCAAGCCGCCAATCCAGTGGCCATTCAGGTATGCATGGGCATTCATGATGGCCCTGGGCATGAACACTGCGTTGGGGGCTGGTTTGTCGGGGTCCAGGCGGAAGTCGATTTGATACCAGCCCTGGCCTTCGAATCCGGGTTGGGT
This sequence comes from Limnobacter sp. UBA3528, assembly GCF_002377005.1. Lineage (NCBI taxonomy): Bacteria > Pseudomonadati > Pseudomonadota > Betaproteobacteria > Burkholderiales > Burkholderiaceae > Limnobacter > Limnobacter sp. UBA3528. The sequence goes on from NZ_DFOZ01000048.1 coordinate 11,843, forward strand.
GCTATCCCATGAGTCGGGTAACACCACTGTTTTCTTGGCATTCAGCGACAAAACATCACTGGCGCTCAAGGTGGGGTCACTGGAAAAAAGTACCTTGGCTTGTTGAAACATGTAGGCTTGCTGGTGCGAATTACTGTCGCCCAAAGCAGGCAGCGGCGCATTGAATGTGCCCAGCAACGCCACAAGCAGGGTGGCCACAAAAAGTAGCAGAAAACGCCCAATAAACAGGCGGTCAGCGCGTTCCGGGTTCAAAGGTCAAGCAGTCCCAGAAGGGTGGCTTCATACACCGCTTCAGACCTGCTGTGCACATGCAGCTTTTTGTAGATGCGCTTCACGTGGGTGGCCACCGTGTGGGTGGAAATGCCCATTTGCGCTGCAATTTCCTGCGCGGTAAAACCGCGGGCCACTTGCTGAATCACCTTCAATTCCCGGTCGGTAATGCTGCAGGCTTTTTGTGATTCATCCTGCTCAGCCTTGTTTTGTGGATATTCTGCGTCGACAGTGCGTGGCGTTTGCATCTTCGACAGCAATTGGCGTGCAATCAGCGGACTGATGGGCGAGCCCCCATTGGCCACTTCCAGAATATGCTCAATCAATTCCTCGTTGGAATAATCTTTCAGCAGGTAACCACTTGCACCAGCTTCCAGGCTTCTCACCACATGGTCTTCATCACCAAATGCAGTAATTACCAGGCACTCGGTTTCGGGTTTGTGTTTGCTCAACCACTCAATCACTTCAATGCCCGATGAATCAGGCAAACCCAAATCGATCAGCGCAACCTTCGGATTGGTCATGAACAACAGGGAGTATGCGTCTTGAACCGTGCTGGCCACACCCAGCAATTTCATGTGCGGGGAAGAGTCGATTACACGGGTCAGGTGGTCTTGCGTGGCGGGCTCATCCTCGACCAAGATCACGCCGACTGGCTTGGCTACAATGTGATCAAGATCTCGCGCGTTCATGATTTGCCGGTTTAGGTGTCCAAAGGTAATTTGAGCAGAAAACGGGTGCCTTGCCCAGCCTCGGAATGAATATCGATGCTGCCACCCAAAGCGCTGGCACGTTGTTTCAGGTTTTTCAGACCCCTGCCGTGCTGGCTTCTTTCCAACACAAATCCTACGCCGTTGTCTTGAATCTGAACACCCACATATTTTGGTCCCCTTGAAACCTGCAGGCTGACTTCGCTGGCGTTGGCGTGCTTCAGTATATTGGTAAAAATTTCCTGAACAATCCGCAGAACATGCAGGCAGTTGCGCGCATCCAGATAGGGAATAGGGGGTATGTTTTCGTCAATACCCCAATGCAGTCGAATACCTGCACTGCGCATATTGTCGGCAATCCGGTAACGGAACGCGCCCAGCAAGGTGGTCAGGTCGTCTTCGATCGGCTCAAGCGAATCTATGGTCAGTTGTAAATCCCGCAAGCCCGACTCGAGCAGGTTCAATGTATTTTTACGGTTGAAGTTGGAGGACTGCAGGTGGTGAATCGCAGCCACCAGGTGGGCACCCAAACCATCGTGCATGTCGGCCATCAAGCGCTGGCGCTCGGCCATCTTCACCTTGTCTTCGTCAATTTTCTGCATGCGCTGGTACTGCGCAGCCAGTTCGGCCTCACGCTCCATCAGGCGGCTTTGAAGTGTTTCATTGAAGCGGTCCGACTCAGCCAGCAAACCGCTGTAGCGGTCAATCAAAAAGTAGCTCATGGCCAAAAACATGGCAATGCCCATGTACTGGTTTAAAAAGTAACCATCGAAGGGCAAAATACCTGCGAGAAAAAGCAGGTCAGACACACTTAAGGCCATGTAACACAGCAAACCGAATCCGAAGGCATGCGGCGCCAGCGATTGTTTGCTGTTGCCATAGCGCATCAATTGAAGAACGTTCCAACTGTACATGCACAAGCCAAGAATGCCGTAGTACCCAACCAAGCGTAGCGCCCAGTTCTCGTTAATCATTAGCAGCACTGGAAAGCTTGCGGTGTAGGCACCCCATATTTTCCATTCAAGCCGGTGTTTGGGCACACGGCAGTACAAAAGAATCAACAGCACTATCACGCTGGCAAATACCAGCAAACCGCCCTGGGTAATTTGTATCCACAGCCCGTGTTCAACGGGCGGCACCGTGGTTAAAAATGCCAGGTTCCGGATGCCCCACAAAAAACAGGTGGCAGCCAGCAGCATTAACAGGCCGCTGCGTGTTTTGCCCATGCCAATCAGAATGGTCAGCACAATGCCCGCGCCCAACACAAAAGCTGTGCTGAGGTAAACCGAGGTCACTTGCACTTCGTAACGTGAACGGTAGGCTTCTCGCAGGTTCTCGTCCGAGCCCAGCCAAATGGAAGACAAACCAGCCAGGTAATCGGGAAAGGCGCGCACTTGAATGGCCAGTGTGTTTTTGCCGGGTTGCAGTACCCGGGCACCCAGGTTCAAAATTTGGGGGCGATTCCAGTTGCGTTCTGCGTATTCGCCTGTCATGGGGCCAAAGTACCCAATGCGCTCGCCGTTCAGGTATACCTCGGCATTCATGGCAAAGCGTGGAATGTAAAGTGCTTCAACGCGGCTATCGGGCAGCACACTGAAATCCATTTCATACCAGTAAAAACCACCCGGGCCACGCAGCTTATTGTCGATTCGGTGAGGCAGCAGCACCGCCGGGGCGGTGGCCAGGTGTGCAGGTGGTTCGGTTTGGTAATCGCGGTGCACTGCAAAACGGGCCATGGTCAGTTCAATGGCACTGGGGTCTGTGGGCGTGGCCTTGCCAATTTGGTAAAAAAGCAGGGCTGCGCCGCTCAGTGCGATACACACGGCAAATACATAAAACAGGCCAAGTTGTTTTGCCCAGCTAGTTGTGGGCTTCAATTGAGCACTTGGCATTGTTTCAGCAGTCTTTTAAATTGATCAATCCCAAGGCGTTCGCGCGGTGAACTGCGCTGGTGCGGGAATTCACGGCAAGTTTTTTGTAAATGCGTTTGATGTAGGTGCTGATGGTGTTGATCGATACCCCAAGAATGTCTGCAATCTCAGCTTGCATAAATCCCTTGGCGACCATTTCCAGTACTTGTTGTTCCCGTTCAGACAGGGGCGTGAATTCCTGATTCACCGCCGTTTTACTGGTGGGAAGTTGATCGGGCGTGGCGACACCGCGAAACCGGTTCAGTAAGCGCCGCGCAATCACAGGGCTGATTGGCGAGCCACCTGCACGCAGTTGTTTCAATCGATTAAGAATATCGGCAGTGCGCGTGTCCTTGGTCAAGTAGCCTGTGGCGCCTGCTTCAATACTCGAAATCACATGTGACTCATCACCAAACACGGTCAATACCATGCTCTCGCAACCCGGCATGTGTTGGTGAATGTGAGCAATCAACTCCAATCCACTGCCATCAGGCAGGCCCAGGTCAACCAGCACCACTTCAGGTTGCAGCTCCTCAACCACGGCCATGGCGTCTTTCAAGGTGTAAGCTTGCCCCACCAGGTTCAATTCAGGGTGGGTTTCAATCGCAAGACGCAAAGCTTGCTGTATGCGGTCGTCGTCGTCCACCAGCATCACGCGGATGGTGTCTTGTCCAATTTCTGTTCTGCTTTGTATGTTCATTGGATCAGTTGGTTGACTTCAATAATCGGCATCATCACCGCCAGCACAATCAATAACACAATCAGGCCCATCACCAAAATAAGTATGGGTTCCATCAGGCTGGTGAGCCACATGGCCTTGCGTTCAACCTCGGTGCGCTGGCTTTCCGAAGCGCGTTCCAGCATGGCTGCAAGCTGGCCCGTGGCCTCACCGCTGGCCACAAGGTGGGTCAATACAGGCGGAAACAAACCACTTTTACCCATGGCTTTGCTCAAACCACTGCCTTCTTTCACGCGCTCCTGCACATCAACCATGGCCAATTGCAATGCGCTGTTACCCAAGGTGCGGTTGGCTGCAGCCAGCGCTTTCAAAATAGGAACGCCGCTGCCCACCAGTATCGAAAGTGTAGAGGCCAAACGCGCAGTGTTCACGGCGCGGATGAAGGGGCCCACCACGGGAATGGTCAGTACGAATTCATCGAATTTCAGTTTGAAGGCTTTGTTTTTTAGCGCATTGCGAAACAGGTAAACCGCAATCGCGATCACCAAAGCCATCAGCCAGCCCCAGTCCCGAAGCAGGTCTGAAAGGGCGATCATGACCACCGTGAGTGTGGGCAATTCCTGGTTGCTGCTTTCAAACACCGAGACCACCTGGGGCACTACATAGGTCAGCAGGCCGATCACTACCATCAGTGCCACCAAGGTCACAATCGCTGGGTAAATAAAGGCGGCGCTCACCTTTTGCTGCAGGGCTTGGCGGGCCTCAAGTGCGTCGGCCAGTTTGGACAGAACGCCGCCCAAATCACCGGTGTTTTCACCCGCAGCCACGGTGGCCACATACATTTCAGGAAAGGCTTTGGGGTATTGCGCAAGCGCCTGGCTCAGTGGTGTGCCAGAAACAACCTCAGAGCGAATGCTGTTGATGCGTTCCCGAATCAAGGGTTTTTCAGCCTGCTCAACCAGCGCAGCCAAGGCTTGTGCCAGTGCAAGACGAGCTTGCAGCAGGCTGGCCAGTTGGCGGGTCAACAGCACCACCTCCCGGTTGCTCAGTTCGCGGTCAAAACGCCCGGCTTTTTTGCCAGTCATTTTTGCGCTGCCTACCTCCAGCACTTCAATCGGGGTCATGCCCTGCATGCGCATCTGGTTGCGCGCTGCACGGGGGGAGTCGGCCTCCATCGAGCCTTTGACTGTTTTGCCTTGGGCGTTTAATGCCTCGTATCGAAAAACTGCCATGTTTGCTTAGTCTCTCGTTCAGTCTCTCGTGACTCGAAGCAGTTCTTCAAGTGTAGTCGTACCACTGTCTACCCAGCGTTGGCCGTCTTCCCGCATGTTCTTCATACCCTTGGCCTGCGCGCGCTGGCGCATTTCGGCTTCCGCATTTTCGTTGTGCACCATGGTGCGCAATTCATCGTCGATGGTAAACAATTCGTATACGCCGGTACGGCCAATGTAGCCTGTGTGGCCGCACTGGTCACAGCCATTGGCATGCCAGTGCGTGTGGCCTTGTTCATCCACAGTGCTGGTTTTGCAGTGCGGGCAAAGCCGGCGAACCAGGCGCTGGGCCAATACACCCAACAGGCTGGAGGACAACAAAAACGGTTCAACACCCATGTCAACCAGGCGCGTAACCGCGCTTACTGAATCGTTGGTGTGCAGGGTAGCCAACACAAGGTGGCCGGTCAGCGAGGCCTGAACCGCAATTTGCGCGGTTTCAAGGTCGCGGATTTCACCAATCATGATCACGTCGGGGTCCTGGCGCAAAATCGCCCGCAGGGCCTTGGCAAAAGTCATGTCGATTTTTGCATTCACAGGTGTTTGGCTAATGCCGGGCAAGTCGTATTCCACCGGGTCTTCCACCGTCATCACATTGGTGGTCGAAGAATCGATGCGTGAAAGCGCCGCGTACAGTGTGGTGGTTTTACCGGACCCCGTTGGCCCCGTGACCAGAATAATGCCGTGTGGCATGTTGCACAGGCGGTCCATTTCTTTCAGCGTGTGCTCCGGCATGCCCAAGCGGCTCAGTTCAAGCCGGCCTGCTTCTTTGTCCAGCAAACGCAGCACGGCCCTTTCGCCGTGGCCTGTGGGCAAGGTTGAAACCCGCACATCCATGGGCTTGCCACCGATACGCAAGGTAATGCGGCCATCTTGCGGCAGGCGTTTCTCGGCAATGTCCAGGCTGGCCATAATCTTGATACGCGAAATCAGGGCCGAGTGCAGTTCACGGCGTGGCTGCAACACATCGCGCAAAGTGCCGTCCACGCGAAAGCGAACCGCTGAATGGGTTTCGAATGCCTCAATGTGAATATCCGACGCTCCATCGCGGCTGGCTTGGGTCAACAGGGCGTTGATCATGCGAATGATTGGCGCGTCGTCTTCGGTTTCCAGCAGGTCTTCCACTGCAGGAATGTCTTGCATCAACTGGTCAAGGTCCAGGTCGCCTGCCACTTCATCCGCCACGGCGGCTGCGCTGGTTTCCTGGTTTGAATAGGCCTGGTTAATTGTTTTTTCCAGCACCACTGAGTCTTCGCAAAACACCCAGTCAATGGGGCAGGGGGCAACACGCTGTGCTTCAATCAATGCGTGGCTGGGCGTGCGTGGGCTAAAGGCCAAACGCCACAATTCACTTTGTGCGTCCAGACACAGCACCTGGTTTTGTCGCGCAAAACCATAGTGCAGGCGGCCAACTGTTTGTGGATTGAAGCGCAACTCGCTCAAGGTTTGTTACTCCCGGTGGGCGCTGTGCCGAAATTCGAGCTACTTTCATTGCTTCCACCGCCCCTCACAATTCTCCCGCCATTGGGACCCACATCCGAATTGCCACTGCTTTCACCCGCGCGGGGAATCACCAAAATACGGTTGCTTGGCGTCAGGTTGATTGAATCGCCATTGCTTTGGGCAGGCGCTACCGTGTTGGGTCGCGCTACATCGGCAGGGCGGCGGCTTGGCAGCACGGGCGCTTCCATATTGGGCAATCCAAAACGCTTCTCGGGCTGGTTTTCCTGTTGCAACTGGCGCATGTAGTCGTAGCGGTTGGTCACAATGCTTTGGGCCTGGTCTTCGTTGCGAACCACCACGGGGCGCAAAAACACCATCAGGTTGGTTTTCTGGCGGCGGCGGTTGTCATACCGGAAAAACTGCCCCAGCACCGGAACATCGCCCAGTCCCGGCACCTTCTCTTCGTTGCCAGTGACACGGTCTTCCACCAGGCCACCCAGCACAATGATGTTGCCAGTTTCTACCAGCACATTGCTTTCAATGGACCGCTTGTTGGTGATGATGCCCGACACGTTGGTGCTGTCCACCACCGAGCTGACTTCCTGAAAAATACCCAGCTTCACAATGCCACCTTCCGACACTTGCGGCTTCACGCGCAGGGTCAGGCCAACGTCCTGCCGCTCAATCGTCTGGAAGGGGTTGACGGTTGCACCGTTGCCGCCGCTGTTGGTGAACTGCCCGGTAATGAACGGCACGTTTTGGCCAATCACGATTTTGGCTTCTTCATTGTCCAGCGTCAGGATATTTGGCGTTGAAAGAATGTTGGCGTTGGCTTTGCTTTCCAGTGCCCTGGCCAGAAAGCCAAGGTTGGAAATAGTACCGATGCCGGGAATATTCACTTGCCCGTCAATCACACCGATGTTCAGGCCACGGCCCACCGAACCCAGGTTGGTGGCTGCGCCCAGAATGTTGCTGCCTGAACCGGGGTCGTTGAAGTTGGTGCCGCCGATCACTCGAACACCATCTGCGCCCACGCCTGACAAGCCTTGAAACTGTATGCCAAACTCGGCCGCTTTGTCGGTTGACACCTCAACAATCAGCGACTCCACAAATACTTGCGCACGGCGCACATCCAGCTTCTCGATGATGGAGCGCAGGTTTCGATAAATGGGTTCAGGGGCGGTAATAATCAGCGAATTGGTGGATGGGTCGGCCTGTACAATGCCGCCATTGTTCAGGTCTACGTTGCCAGAGGCGGCGCTCAACTGCCCGCTGGAGGTGCCACCACCCAGCGACGAGCCCAGGCTACTTGAACCCAAGCCAGCGCTGCCGTTGGTGATGTTACGTGTGCTGTTGTTGGTGTTGGAGGTATCACCCAAACCACCCACCCCGCCGCCAGACAATGAACTCAAGCCGGAAGAACTGTTGTTGTCGGAAATCGGGCTGCTGCTCAATACTGCCTGCAATGTTTTGGCCAGCTTGGCCGCCTCCGCATTTTTCAGGTATACCACCCACACATTTCCGGGTTGCTTGGTGGGTTGGTCCAGTTTGGCAATCAAGGCCTTCGCCAGGTTAAGGCGGGCTTTACTCGGCGTGCGCAACAGCAATGAATTGGTGCGGGGGTCGGCCATCACTGACAAGCGTTGACCTGCATCAACTGCCGCGCCGGTGCCCCGGTTGCCTTCATCCAGCATGCGTCCCAGAATGGCAGCCAAGTCCACAGCCAGGGCGTGCTCAAGAGGCACCACTTCCAGGTCGCCTGAATAAGGGCCATCAATGCTGGCAATAATGCGGGCAATTCGTTGCAGGTTGTCTGCGTAATCGGTAATCACCAGCGTGTTGTTGTTGGGGTAAGCCGCAATTGTGTTGTTCGGTGCAATCAAAGGGCGCAGCACTGGCACCAGCGCGGTGGCCGACTCATAGTTCAGCTGAAACACCTGGGTCACAATCGCATTGCCGCTTTGGTTCATCGCCTTGCGTGGGTCTACGCTGTCGGCCTGCACTTTGGCATCGTTTTCAGGCAATACACGGGCAATACCACCGCTTTCAACAATGGTAAAACCTTGCAGGCGCAAGGCAGCAAGCAGCGCATTTTTTGCATCGGCGGCGCTCAACGGCTCAGGCGAAACCAGTGAAATGGTGCCGCGTACCCGCGGGTCTACTACGAAGGTTTGATTGGTAAACGACCCGATTGCACGCACCACAGCGTCAATGTCTGCATTCACAAAATTCAATGCAAATTTGTCTTCCTGGCTGTTTTGTACTCGCGCGGTGCTTTGAAGGTTCAGGTTCTGTGCATGGCCTGCAACACCCAATCCCAAACCCATTGACGCCAGTGTGATGCTCAAAATCGAGCGTTTCATTTGTCCCATGCGTGCAGTGTTCAAGCTCACTGTTCCTTTTATTTTTGCTTCTTTCATCAAAATACACCCAAGCGATAGCGATCGCCTTCAAGTCGTCCCATCTGGCTGAGCAAGCCGGTCAACGCATCCTTGCTGCGTTCTTGTGCACTGGCATACCCATTGAATACAAATCGTTGTCCGTTTGTCCACTGACCCTTTCCCTCCAGCATCAAGGGGCCTTTGTTGGTCGCCAGTGTCATGTCTATTCTTGTATCAGGATTTCCTGTCACGGTGATGACATATTCACCCAAGGGTCGAATACTGGCCAACGCCGATTGGGCATCCAGCCATTTCAGCGTGGCATTCATGTCCTTGCCGCTTTCCCATTCAAGCCAGCTTAACTGCAACAAGCCTTCGGGTCGAATGGTATTGAAGGGCGCACCAGTTGCACCCAGCCAGGCTGCGGGCATTCGGAGTTCTCCGCCACTCACTGTAATACCTGCGCCATTGAATCCCAGATGCAAAGGCTGCACGAATTTTGGATGAGTTACTTCAATGGCCAGCCAACCGGCATCGCTGCCCAGTTTAAGTCGCCAGGCCAGTGCCTCTGGAATGGCATACATCCGCGCGCCATCGGACAGGCCCAATTGCATTTGACCAGCCCACACAGACCCATTGCTGCTTAACACCCGAAGCTTGCCCTTGCTTGCAGACTCAATGCCGCCCGATACGGCATACACAGGGTAATTCCACACCAGCACTGCCAGGGCGATCAATAAAAACGGCCACAACCCACGCAAACGTTTCATTGGGGTGTGCCTGTATTTCCCTGGCTGGCTGGCAACAAGGTGACATAACCTTTCAGCACTCCGGCTTCCACTTTTTCTACTTCAGCCAAATTCAAGCTGATGCTGGAAATGGCCTCGGCACGCGCCATCCAGGCCAAAAAGCCGCTGGCTGAAACATTGTTGAATTCCACCCGAATATCGCCTTCTTCGGTGCGTACCAGGGTGGCTTGCTCAGAAATTCCCTGTTCTTCCAGCAATTGTTGCAGGCGTGCCTGCAAATCGCTTTCGGGCACCACTACGCGCGAGCGCGCACCTCGCAACGCCTCCAGGTCTTGTGCGGCACGCATCACTTGGCCTGCCTTGTCCACCAGCGCCGCTTGGTTGGCGGGGCCTTGTTGTATGGTCAGCAGTGCTGGTTCAATCAGCACAAACCAGGCAATCAGAACGGCAGCCAGCGCACCGCCGTAAGTCACCAGTTTCCGTTCCCTGCTGTTGAGTTGGTCCAGTTGGGCTTGTGCCTTGTTTAGCAAATCATTGGGTTTCATCGCGCCACTCCCTTCTTCACTTGCAGAACAGGCAAGTTGGATTGCGCGCCGATCAGCCACTTGGCGTCCAGTCTTCGGGCTTTCAGTTTCTGCAAGGCGGCACCTTGCTGGTCGTCAGAAACATTGGCATTGAACCGAACGCTCAGCGTGTTCTCGGCCCAGGCAAAATCGACCATGCTGTTGAAGGGCGCCTGTTCCATCGCCAACCCCACCTCATGAAGCAGGGCGCTTGCACCTTGGGCGTTGCTGGTGTCCAGCCCCGCGTTCAAGTTGCGTTTTTCGCGTTCAATCAACAACAAGGGATCAGCCACCATGGGCGTGTTGGGCAATGCCTGTGTATAGCTCTCGTTAATTTGGGCTTCAATCGAAGCATTCGCACTTTCAATTTTAAAGGCCAGTACATTCAGGCCCACCACTGCTACAGTCAGCAAGGCCACAGCGGGCGCAAGTAGCTTACGCAAGCCGGCCTGGTTGGCCATGGGGCGCATGCCCATTTTTCGAAGTTCGTCAGCGTTTAGCAGACTTTTATTCAACAGTCTGGGCAAAGGCTCAATGGGCGCGCGTGCACTGGCCCGTATTTTGTTTTCGCCCATGGCCCCGTCCACCTGGCTGCTCAACCAGGTGTAGTCCGTGTTGTTCAATTCAATCACTGGGGCACCAGCTTGTTGCAATCGGCGTTGCAGCATGACTTTCAACACAGCAGCCTGGGCGGTGGGTGTCAACAAAGGCGTGTCAATGCCGTCTACCAAAATAAAGTCTTGCCCGCTTAACCATGCAGCGCCTTCACTTCCTGTGCGTTCCCGCAGGGTTTCACAGCTTAGGCCTGCAAGCTTCAAGCCTTGTTGGGCGCAACTGCTCACGATGTTGCGTGCACGTGTTTTGCCCAATACCGCAGCCAGCTTTGCGCCGCCCGTGTGGTGGGGCAGGTTGGCCCACAGGCTTACATGGTTTTCTTCGGGCTCGTTCAACAGGTAAGGTTCAACCAGAAAGGGCAGTGCCTCCTTCAGTTTGTTGCCGGTCAACTTGGGGGGTACAACGGCAAACAGTCCCACTTCAGTGGGGTTTACCAACACCAGGCAAGGCAGGTCTTTGGGCAGCTTGTTCAGGGCCTCTTCGCCACCGTGTAATTTGTCACCGCTTCGTGCCAGCACCTCATAGCGCAGCCGTATCATGCGGCCTTCTTCTTCAGCACGGGTTTGGTCCAGGGCCTTTGGCCACCAAATCACCAACAAGGGTTGGTTGTTATTCAATTATTGTCTCCACATCACATACACGCGCTGGTCTCGTCGCTCGAGCAAAGCCCGGGTCCGAATCAACGCCTCCTCCACCTGTGCAGTGCCTTCTACCAGGAAGTAGTTGCTGCTCACAGTTATTAAATCATTGTTTATGGTCACATTTGCATTCAGTGCAGCCCGAATATCCGCTACATTCCGGAAAGTGACCCTTTCTCGTTGAGCCAGCAATCGCTGGGCATCGCTGAAACTCATTTCTTCTACTACTGCATAAAGCACCTCGGCAGATGCAGTATTGGCATTGACCGCACTGGCTTTGGGCAAAATGGCCACATAAGGGCGTAACTGGTTCCAGGTTTCCTCTGTAATGCCGTACTTGCCTCGAAACTCCTCCCATCTCAGCGCAGGCTCAATCGGCAGGGCGTTTGGATCGATACCCTGTTCCTCGGGGTTGGCCAGCTTGGGCATAAACATGGTGCTCAAGGTTTGTACCAGCAAATTACGCTGGTCTGCAGGCACGCTCAGCAGGTCGCTCAGCTTGGTAAAGCCAGCCAGCCACACCTGTTGGCGCGCGTTGTCGGCACCCAGGTTGCGCAGGTTGAATCGTCCCTGTGCATCTTCAATTCGCCCGGTCAGCACCACTTCACGGTCATCAATGTCCGTGGCATTTTCTTCCTTGCGCATCAAACCTTCATTGATACGGCTTTCTGCCAAGGGCACTGCCCACGGCTCTGTCAAGGTGTCGGTAGTTGACACCCTTGCGTCTTCGCGCAAAATAACCCGGGCCCAGTCCACGCCGCTGCGGCTTACCGCATCAGCCTGATCGCGTGCCGCGGCCACCGAAATGGTTTTTGCAGTGGCAAACAGGTTCCAGATCAAAGGGCTTACCGCCAGTGTGCACAGCACCACAATGAACAGCGCCATCACAACGGCTGCGCCTTGCTGGGTCTGGGGGCGAGGCATTTGCATCAGTACACCCCACCACTCAAAAACACCCGAGTCACCGCCTGGTTGTTGGGTTGGGTCAAGCTGATTTCAACTGCGCGCACCAGGCTTTGCACCGCCTGTCCTTCGGGTGTCTCCGGCGTTCCAGGTGTCTCACCGTCCTCGCCACCTGGGGGGCGTTGCGCTGGCGCACCGTTGTTCAGTTGCAATGCGGGTCCTTGCAGTTCAAGGTCGGTACGTTCCTGAATGGCGTGGTTACCAAACACCACGGGGCTGCTCCAGCCACCGGGTTCTCGCAGCAGGCGCACTTGCATGCCGAGGGTGGCAATTGGGTCACTAATCGAGGGTTGCTCCGGGTTGGCCTGTCGGCGGGCAATACGCAGAAGGTTGGTGCCGTCGAGCACCCATTCCACACGCTCCCGGTAAGCCGGCTCGCTGGTGTTGCGCTGGGTAAACTGAATCAACAGCCCATTGCCAGTCACTTCAATCAAGTCGCTTTCTGGGGTAGGTGAATCCAGCGTCAACTCAAGTGCGCCCAAATCTTTCTCGAATTGCGACATCACCGCTGACACGGTTTGAATTTGTTCATCCACGGCGGTCACCCGGTTGGCCGATCGCAGTACTTCCTGTAGCCCCTGCCAGGACAAAATGGAAATTACCGACACAATGCCCAAGGCAATTAAAACTTCCAGCAGCGTGAAACCCTTGGCATTGTGATTCATGGTGCGCTGCTCAAGAAAATCACCAGGCGTGCCAACTGATTACCCTGTTCGCCTTCGAATGCGTCCAGCACCTGAATTTCTACCCGCCTGAAATTCGGATTAGGAGTGTTGGAAATTTCTACCCGGCATACAAAGCGGAAATTGCCTTGAGGACAGGCCTGCTGGGCAGTTTGCGCACTCGGGAACACGCCTGCAACACGAATAAAATTGGCGGTGTTTTTTGCACTCCACTGCGCATATTGCCGCTTGATCATCTCATCCTGTTGAATGTTCAAGTTGCCGGCCGCCTTCAGGCAGGCAATCAAGGCCACCGCAATAATGGTCATGGCCACCAACGCTTCAATCAGGGTAAAACCGCGCTGCTGCTTCATAGGCTCTGGCGTGCCCGGTTCAGCACAGTGTTGGGTTTGCTCACCTTGAATACACCACTGGCCTGGCTTTCCAACACCACTTGTACCTGGTTGCGCTGAAGCACAATGGCCTGGCGTTTCAGGCCGGCCTGGCTTTCCAGAGTCAGGAACTTATTTTCCAAACCCTCATTGATCAAGGTCACTTTGAATGGGCCGTTGTCCCAAAGGCGGGGGCGCAGCAGGGGCTCCGTAGTGACTGGCACCCAGCGGCTACCTGTGAATTCTTCAAAGGTATAACCCTCATCACCGGCCACGAAGCGAATGTCTTTGGATTTCAACAGTGATTCTTGCTGCGCAATCCGCAGCAGTTGTGACAGTTTTTTGGCGTCTGACTCCAGATAATTGGAATCGCCGGGCGTGCCGCGCACCACAATAAGACCAGCGGCGATCGACAGAACGACGATCACCACCAGCAATTCAAGCAGGGTGAATCCCTGCTTAGAGGCTCCACGAACCAATGTCGGCATTCACGCCCTCACCACCGGCTTTGCCATCTGCACCAAAGCTCATTACATCCACTTCGCCGTTAATACCAGGGCTCAAAAACTGGTAATTACTGCCCCAAGGGTCAACCGGCAGGCGCGACAAATAACCACCTTGCTTGTAGTTGCGTGGTACAGGTTCAGTGGTAGGGGGGGCCACCAAGGCTTGCAAGCCTTGTTCCGTGGTGGGGTAGCGGCTGTTGTCCAAGCGGTAAAGGTTGAGTGCCTGCATGACCGAGGCAATATCCTGCTTGGCAGCAACCACACGGGCTTCATCGGGGCGGCCCATAATTTTCGGCACTACCAGCGTGGCAAGAATGCCAAGAATGACGACAACCACCATGATTTCGATCAGGGTAAAACCCTTGTTTTGTTTTTTGCCTTGAAGCGAATTTAGTTTTTTCATAAACAACCGTCGAGAAGATCCAGAATTATCCTTGCTGAAGGTTACACCCATTTTATGAATATTTGACAGCAGCCCGCACCACCATTGCACGCTGCACGAAATCCCCCTGCTTTCGGGTCATCGGTAAAACCTTTATCGATGTCACGTAAATAGGGTCTTTCTTAGGTGTTCTTGCGTGCGCATACTACTGATGTGGGCAACTCAAGTTGCCAACAACCCTTGAAGCATGGCTTAAAAACCGGTCACCCTTGCGGGTTGTCCGGTTTTTTTTTGAATCAAGCCCATCTTGCGGGTTATGATGCTTTCCAGTGTGTCTCTTCAGTTTGCCCCATGAAACTTGCCTTGAAAAAACCGGTTGCCCAGTTCAGTTTGTCGCCACGGCTTGTTCAGGCCCTGCGCATGGTGTTGTGGTTGGGTACAGTGGGTTTGGGGGTGTGGGTGCTCATCAAGTTGTTTGCACCTGCTCCGGTGGTTGCACCGGCCATGCCTGCACAGGCCTCGGCCAATTATCAAATTGACCAGTCGCCCGAAGCACGACTCATGGGAGTTGAAACTGCGGGCGGCCTCACGCCTCCCTCTGTGAATTTATTGGGCATTTTTGCCAACAGCGAAGGCAAAGGTGCGGCGGTCATGTCAATTGAAGGGCAGCCCGCGCAATCAAAACGCGTGGGCGATGAAGTCGCCAACGGTTGGACTCTGGAAGAAGTGGGCCCTACGTTTGCTGTGATGCGCCGCAGCGGGCAACGTCACCAGGTTAACTTGCCCATTCTCGAAGCAGATCCCAATTTGCTGCGCCGCGTACCTGCCAACGGTTAGGCGCCAGTACCAATCAGGGTTTGGGTCAGGGCTTTGCCGTCTGCATCCTGAATTTCAATTTTCGCGGGCTGCCAGTTCAAATCTTTGGCATACCAAATACGCACAATTTCATCGCCTGCTTCCTCTGGCTTGGTTTCAAATTGCAGGGTGCTCACTCGGCGCTCGCCCTTGCCCAGGTCCAGCGTAAGGTCTTCTGTTTTCTTTAGAACAAACACCTCGTTGGCCACGCGGCCAGTGCTCATGACGCGCATGGTCAATGTGTCGCCGACTTTTAAATCGGCGTTGCAGCGCAGGCGCGTGGCAATTTGATAAATCATGCTGATTCGGTCTTGCAAGCCTTTTTCATAAGGCGCAGTTTCGCCATTGCGCTTGAATACCACCTGCTGCGTTTCGGCATTCAGCATGCTTTCAGCCACTGGTTTTTTGCCCCGCTGTTCAGCGTAGTAAAGGGGTGTTAAACCCACTTGTGAATCGACCAGCCCTTCGCTTTTCTGCGTTAATTGGCCCGAGTACAGCAAGGCGAGGAAGCCTTTGGCCTGCGAGGTCGATTCCAGTTTGTACTGCGTACCCGCTACCCGCATTTTGTGGGTGCTAATCGCCAGTTCGCCAGGAATTTGACTGTGGGTCAGCGAAAAACGCAGGTCTGAATCAATCACCTGTTTGCCCATGCCTTTGCAGGTCGTATCGGCGGCCCAAGCGCTGCCTGTTCCACTCAGGCCGAGCAGGGCTGCAAGGCTGATTTTGACTATTGTGTTTTTTGTTGTGTTCATCGCTTCACAATACCTTCCAGATAACCTTCGTCTTTGCTGAAAATGCTCAGGCATTCTCGCCGCGGTGCCTGGCCCAGCGGTGCAGCAGACACATGCACCCATTTGCCAAACTCCAGAATCAGTTGATCAAATTCACATGGCAATTGTGCAATCGCCAAGGCCAAATCATAGGGGCTGCCAAATTCAGGGCACACCACATCGGCCGCCAGTCCCACACAATGCTGCGAATTGGGCACACCGCCCACTTTTTCATTCAAGGCTTCTGCCCTGAATCCACTGTTAACCTTTAACGCACCAGTACAAATATTCAGGGACCTATGGATGTCGCCCAGCAAGGCAGAGAGCCTGCCCAGGTTGTCCAGCAGTTCAGGCGGGCAGCTGTTGTCTAGACCGCACCGCAGCGCGGTGTCAGAATGACACAAGGTGTCCTGACAAAATTCAGGATGAAAACTCAACTTCAGGTTCATTCGTTTTGCGCATTCGTTATATTCGTCGTCCCCATGCAGGCTTGTCTGGCAAAGTGTATTTGCTCGATCTGGACAACACCCTGCACCACGCATCAACCCACATTCTGCCCGAGATCAACCGGCAAATGACCCGCTACCTGGCTGAACACCTGGAGTTGGACCACCAACAGGCCAGCGAGTTGCGCACCCAATATTGGCTTCGATATGGCGCAACCCTTTTGGGCATGATGCGCCATCATCAAACCAACCCGCATCACTTTCTGGCCAGTACACACCGTTTTGAGGGTTTGAAAAAACTCAGTTCTCGCCACGGCAGTGTGCCTCACCGCTTGGGCAAATTACCTGGCCTGCGCATCATGCTGACCAATGCCCCCCGTGCTTACGCCGTGGCCCTGTGCAAGGAAATGGGCTTGTACCGCCACCTTCATGCCGTCATCGCGATTGAAGACATGGTGGTTCACCAAGCCTGGCGGCCCAAACCCGCCAATATTTTGTGGCCAAACCTCAAGAGCAAATTGAAAGGCAAGCGGGCCTTGCTGGTGGACGACACGTTCGGGCACCTGGAGCAAGCGGCACGGCATGGCATTCAAACCAGCTGGATCACGTTTCCGGGCTTGGGGTTCAAGCCCCGGCAACTCACTGGCAAAGTCAAACACCGCATTCGTCAGTTTGAAGCCATTCGCACCGCAAAATTCTAGGGGTTACAAACCACGCACTTGGGGTCTTTGCGAATTTTCATTTTCGTGAATTCGCAACTGCGTGAGTCGTAAATTTGAAGGGTGCTGTACATGGGTTGGCCAAAGCCCGCCAGAATTTTCAAGGCCTCGCTGGCTTGCAAGGTGCCAATCACGCCGGTTAGCGGCGCAAACACACCCATCGTGGCGCAACGCACTTCCGATACATCGTCCCCTTCCGGAAACAGGCAGTGGTAGCAGGGCGCTTGCGGGTTGTTCAGTTCAAACACCGCAAGCTGGCCATCCAGCCGTATGGCTGCACCGGACACCAATGGTTTCCCAAACTTCACGCAGGCACGGTTCACTGCATGGCGTGTTTTGAAGTTGTCACAGCAGTCCAGCACCACATCCATTTGTTCAACCAGTTGTTCCAGCTCCTCGCCCTCCAGGCGGTGGGCAATTGGCACAATGGTGCTGCAGGGGTTTAGTTCATTCAAGTGGGTTTTTGCAGATTCAACTTTGGCCATGCCCACACGGCTTGTGGTGTGCAGCACCTGGCGTTGCAGGTTGGTCAAGTCAACTTCATCATCGTCGGCAATGTAAATGGTGCCCACACCTGCGCTGGCCAGGTAAAGCGCACTGGGGCAGCCCAATCCACCAGCACCCACCACCAGTACCTTCGCACTGGCAATGCGTGATTGCCCTTCGATTCCTATTTCGTCCAGAAGAATGTGACGGGAGTACCGAAGTAACTCCTCGTCATTCAAGTCCCGTAGTTCCACGTTCAAGCCGTTATCGGGGTGGCTTACTGAGCTGACTTGGCAGTTTGTGCTGCCTTGCGGTTTTGCACCACAGGCTTGCCCTTCAGGTAATTCAGGGCTTGCTGCAATTGGTAATCGTCCTTCTCGCCGAACACAATCGGTTTCATGTCCGCGTTCTTGTTAGTGTCTGGGGTTTTGGAGCTGGGTGTTTCCTCACCCTTGTCATTACTCAAGTGTCGGGTCAGGTCAGCTTCGCGAACACGCTCAACAATGTCACCTTCCGGGGTTTCGGTGACCACGTAATCGGGCTCAATGCCCTTGGCCTGAATGCTGCGGCCACTCGGCGTGTAATAACGCGCAGTAGTCAACTTGATCGCTGTGTTGTTGTTCAGCGGCAAAATGGTTTGCACCGAGCCCTTGCCAAATGTTTGGGTGCCCAGCACCTTGGCGCGGCCATGGTCTTGCAGGGCACCGGCCACAATTTCAGAGGCCGAGGCCGAGCCACCGTTCACCACCACAATCATCGGCACGGTTTTGGCAATCGGGCTCAATTCTTTCAGGTAGTCTTTCTCGCGGCCACGCAAGTAGTCTTCAGGTCCGGCCACCAGTTTGCGTTGGGAGTCCTCGGTGCGACCATCGGTAGACACTACCAATGTGTTCTGTGGCAGAAACGCTGCGCTCACGCCCACTGCCGCGTTGAGCAAACCACCCGGATCGTTGCGCAAATCCAGCACCAAGCCTTTCATCGGGGTTTTGGCCTGCAATGTATTGATGGCCTTCACCAGGTACTCGCCAGTGTGTTCCTGAAATTGCGTAATACGAACGTACCCGATGCCATCGTCCAACATTTTGGATTTAACGCTTTGCACGCGAATGACATCGCGAATAATTTTGACCTCGATCGGCTTTTCCACGTCCTTGCGCAGCAAAGTCAGGCGAATCTCGGTTTTCGGCTTGCCGCGCATCAAATTAACCGCATCGGACAAACTCATGCCTTTGGTTGGCTTGTCATCAATTTTCACGATGAGGTCACCTGCCTTCACACCAGCCTTGGCCGCGGGGGTGTCTTCAATCGGCGAAATGACTTTCACAAAGCCGTCCTCGGTGCCCACCTCAATGCCCAAGCCACCGAATTCACCTTGCGTACCCACGCGCAGTTCCTTGAAAGCCTCTGCATCCAGGTAACTTGAATGCGGGTCCAGGTTGGCAACCATGCCGCTGATGGCGCCATTGAACAACTTGTCGTCGCCCACGGGCTCCACATAAAAGCTCTTGATTGCGCCAAAAACTTCGGTGAACTGGCGCAGTTCACTCAAGGGCAATGCCTCGGGCTGCTGCCGTTGGGCCACTGCGCTAATACCCACGCTGACCAACACGCCGGCCACTACACCGACTGATACCAAACTGATTTGCCGCAATTTTTGACGCATAATTCCTACCGACCTTTGGTCCACGAAATAGGATCGAAGGGTTGTCCCTGATGCCTTAGTTCAAAATATAAACCTGTATCAAGATTACCACTGCTGTTGCCAGTTTCAGCAATGGTGTCACCCGCTTTCACGGAATCCCCTGATCTTTTCATTAATTTACCATTGTTGCCATAAACGCTCAAAAACTGGTCGCCGTGGTCAATGATCACGATTTCGCCGAATCCGCGCAGCCATTCCGAGAACACCACGCGCCCTGCACCAACCGCCCGAACTGCTTGCCCTGCCTCAGTGGCAATAAAAATCCCTTTCCAGGAGGGGCCTTGCCCGTCTTTTGATCGGGTTTGCCCAAATTGGCCAGCCACGGTGCCTTGCACTGGCAACACCAGTCTGCCTTTCAGTTTTGCAAACTCACCCGTACTGGGCATGGGCGGTGGGGGTGAGTAATCTGGTTTGCTGGGTGCCTTTCCTGCCGATTTGGGCGTGCTTCCCGACTGGCCCTGCTGCTTTTGTTGTTGCGCCGCCAGTGCCTGTTTGCGCTTTGCCTCTTCAATGGCGCGCGTCAATTCGGTGATCACATTGCTTAGCCGCGATTCGTCGCGTTGCAGGCGCTTGCGCTCAAGCTCCTGGTTTTTCAGTTTCGAGTTCAGGTCGGCGATCAGCTGGTTGCGCTCCTCGCGCTGTGCCACCAACTCGCGCTGGCTTTTGTTTTGATCTGCAATGGTGTTTTCGAGCCTTTCCTGCTTTTTCTCAAGGCCCAGTCGAATGGACTCGAGTTCACGGGCTTGCGCTGCTTGCTGCGCAGCCAAATCACGCTCTGCGGCTGAAATTCTTTCATACCAGTAACTTTCGCGTGCAGCTTCGCTGGCTGACTTTCCTGCCAACCACGCTTGTGTCGGGTTCACCTCCACCCTGCGATACTGGTTGCGCATCACCTCGGCCAAACGCGCCTGGGTACTCTCCAGGTCTTGTTGAAGCTGGCCTTCTTCCTGGTTCAGTTTTTTGATGTCTGTTTCCAGTGCGTCCCTATCCTGATCAAGGGCTTTCAGGCGGTTCTGGGTTTTTTCAAGCCGCTGCTCAAGCAGGCTAAGTGCTTTGGCAGCCTGCTTTTTCTCACCGCTGGTTTCATTGATTTCTTTTTTCAATGCATCCAGTTTTCGGCGCACTTCGTCGCGCTCCTGCTTCACGCCCGCCGGGTCGCGCACATTGCTTTGCGCCCGGGCAGGTTCGGTGGCAGTCAGGGTGAGCAGGGCCAATACGGCACCTAGCCCACCACGGGTACAACGAATCAGCTTGGAGTAGTTACGCACCTGTGTTTACTTGGCCTTTCCCTGGTTTTTCACGGCAGCCATGGCCGCTTCAATTTCAGCCTGATCGCCCAAGTAATAACTGCGAATGGGTTTCAGGTTCTCATCAAGCTCGTAAACCAAGGGACGTGCAGTTGGGATGTTCACCTGCAAAATGTCTTCTTCATTCAGGTTGTCCAAGTACTTGATCAAGGCACGCAATGAATTGCCGTGCGCAGCAATCAACACCTTCTTGCCGGCTTTAATGGCTGGGGCAATACCCTCTTTCCACAGCGGGACAACACGGTCTACCGTGTCTTTCAGGCATTCCGTGAGTGGAATTTCCTCGGGTTTCAGCTTCGCATAGCGGGGGTCGTTGCCAGCAAAACGGGGGTCATCCACTTTCAGTGGATTCGGGGCAATCGCGTAGGCACGTCGCCAAATCAGCACTTGCTCTTCACCAAACTTGGCGGCAGTCTCAGATTTGTTCAGGCCCTGCAAGTCACCGTAATGGCGCTCGTTCAAACGCCAGGCATGTACCACGGGCAGCCACATCTGGTCCATTTGATCCAAGGCAATCCACAGGGTGCGAATGGCGCGCTTCAACACAGACGTGTAGGCCACGTCAAAGCTGTAGCCCTCGGCTTTCAGCAAGTCGCCAGCCTTGCGGGCTTCTTCGCGGCCTTTGTCAGTCAGGTCTACGTCGGCCCAGCCGGTAAAGCGGTTTTCCAGGTTCCATTGGCTTTCGCCATGGCGCATTAATACGAGTTTGTACATGTTTGTGGCCTTTAAGTTGCTGTCTAATTAGGCAAACCTCCATTTTAGCCTCGATTCAAGGGGATATAATGAACAATCCATCAAGACCCACTCATTGCAGGATTTATGTCGCAGGAATTTCTGATTCAAAACAGTTGGCTCATCGCCTTGGCCTTTGGTTCTGGCCTCATGTTGATTTGGCCCTTGTTGACCAAAGGTGGCGGCACCCGTGTCACGGTGCCCCAAGCCACACTGTTGATCAACCAAAAGAAAGCGGTGCTGGTTGACATTCGAGACGACGATTTCGTCAAAAATTCAGGTGTGGTGCCCAACTCCAAGCGCATGGCCATCAAAGATCTGAAAGAAAAAGCGGGTACGCTCGCAAAAACCAAGGAAACTCCGCTGATCGTGTTGTGCCAAACCGGCGCACGTTCTGGCGCAGCTGCCACCGTGTTGAAGGCGGCGGGTTACACCGACGTGTTTGTTCTCGATGGTGGCATCAATGCCTGGAAAGAAGCTGGCTTGCCCGTCAAAAAAGCACAAGAGGCCGCAGCCGATGCTGCGCCCAAGGTAAAAACACCCAAAGCCACCAAACAGGTTGCGAAGTAAAAGCAAGCCCAGTTGCAGTAAACACAAGTAGTCAAGGAATACACATGAGCACCATTCAAGCCCCTGTTCGCATGTACACCAGCGCAGTGTGTCCGTTTTGCGTACGTGCCGAACGCTTGTTGAACGAGCGTGGCGTGCAGAATATCGAGAAAATCCGGGTCGATCTCGATCCATCCCAGAAAGAAAAAATGATGGCCGAAACTGGCCGGAGAACAGTGCCGCAAATTTATATCGGCAGCACACATGTGGGCGGCTGCGACGATCTGTTCGACCTTGACCGTGCCGGCAAGCTGTTGCCTTTGCTGGGGCAACCCAGCTAATTTCCCCCAACCCTACTCATTCAATCCATAGGAGCCAGCAAATGGCCGAACAGAATTCAGAAGCAGTATTTCAAATGCAACGCGTGTACATCAAAGACGCGTCATTGGAGCTGCCCAACGCACCACAAATTTTCCTCGAGAAGAATCCGCCCAAAATTGAAGTGGCTGTGGATGTGGGTGCACAACGCTTGGCCGAAAACATTTTCGAGTCTGAAGTTACAGTGACCGTGACCGCCAAAATCGATGAGAAAGTCGCTTTCCTGGTGGAGTGCAAGCAGGCCGGTATTTTTGAAATTTCAAACGTACCCGAAGAGCAGTTCGACCCACTGTTGGGCATTTTGTGTCCCAACATGATTTACCCCTACCTGCGTGCCAACGTGGCCGACTTGATCACCCGCACCGGCTTCCCGCCTGTGCATTTGTCCGACATCAATTTCGAGCAGTTTTACCAGCAGCGTTTGGCTGCAGCCCAGGAACAAGCTGCCAAGCAAAACGGTTCCGGCATCATTACCACAGCGTAATTGGTGGCGCGCATGAACATCACCGTGTTCGGTGCGGGGGCATGGGGCACCGCAGTGGCTGCCCACATGTCGTTTGCACACGACGTGGTGCTGTGGGGGCGCGATGCGGCGGTGCTTGAATCCATCGCCAACCAACGCGAAAACCCGCGTTATCTTGCGGGTATCAAACTTTCCCCCACGCTGAAAGTGCAGGCCGATTTTCCGGTGGCTGCCCGGCATGCCCTTGGTCAATCCGACGCGCTTTGGGTGTTGGGCACGCCCATGGGCGCATTGCGCCAAACACTGTTGCAATTGCTTGAAATTGCGCCCATTGAACAATGGCCACCACTGGTGTGGTTGTGCAAGGGCTTTGAAGTGGGCACCGGCCAAATGCCACACCAAGTGGTTGAAGAGGTGTTGGGCAAGCCCTATGGCGGCGCCTTAACCGGCCCGTCCTTTGCCGCAGAAGTGGCTCGCGGCCTGCCTTGTGCACTCACCGCAGCCAGCGCTGACGAGTCCACCCGTCAAGCCATGGTGCGGGCTGCGCATCATGCGGCTTTGCGTGTGTACGAGCTTGACGACCTGGTTGGTGCAGAAGTGGGCGGTGCGGTTAAAAACATTATGGCGGTGGCCACCGGTATTTGTGATGGCATGCAACTGGGGTTGAATGCACGCGCAGCTTTGATTACCCGCGGCATGGCTGAAATCAAGCGCCTGGCTGTGGCTTTGGGTGCGCAGGCTGAAACTCTCAATGGGCTCTCTGGTTTTGGCGACCTCATACTCACTTGCACTGGCGACTTGTCTCGCAACCGGCGAGTCGGTTTGATGTTGGCCCAAGGCAAGTCCCTGGACACCATTCTTCAGGAATTGGGGCAGGTTGCCGAAGGTGTGAAATGCGCGCCTGTGGTCAAACAACTTGCTGCGGAATTGGGGGTTGATATGCCGATTACGTCGGCGGTGAATTCTGTGCTGTTCGAGGGTTTAAGCCCCGGAGAAGGCGTGATGCGTTTGTTGTCCCGCGAAGCCAGGTCTGAAGACGCTGAGTGATCGCGCTGGCTTCTGGTCAACTCGGCGTAGGTTGCCTGTGTGGTACTGGACCGGTGACTTGGGAGCTAAACTTGAAGGGTCACCGCTGGCGCAACGCCCAGTCGGCGGCGGTGTTTCGATCGCCT
>NZ_DFOZ01000052.1:0-67199 GCF_002377005.1 Limnobacter sp. UBA3528
ACGCTCAAACTTTTCTTTTGCCATGACGACCTCGGTGCGGGCACCCAACGAAGGAGTGCGGTTATAACGGTTTGGTGCTCATGGGCAGGATCGAACTGCCGACCTCTCCCTTACCAAGGGAGTGCTCTACCACTGAGCCACATGAGCAACTTTCTATTAAAGCCTGGAGCGGGTGAAGGGAATCGAACCCTCGTCTTAAGCTTGGAAGGCTTCAGCTCTACCATTGAGCTACACCCGCACACCTTGTACACCCCTTTTCAGAGGCGCACTCGGTTAAACTGCTTGAATTCTTGGTGGAGAGAGTTGGATTCGAACCAACGTAGGCGTAAGCCAACAGATTTACAGTCTGCCCCCTTTAGCCACTCGGGCATCTCTCCAAAAGAGAACCCCGGATTATGGATGCTTTTTTAAATAACGTCAACACCTCATGCCCCCTTTCCGTCTTATTTGTATATTAATTCTTGGTTTTTCGAGCGGACTGCCCCTTGCTTTGACAGGAAGCACCCTGCAGGCGTGGCTTGCGGTTGAAAATGTGGACATCAAAACCATTGGTTTGTACGCGGTGGTGGGATTTCCTTACACCTACAAGTTTTTGTGGTCGCCCTTTCTTGATTATTTGAAACCTGGCTTTTTTGACCAAAGGCGTGGCTGGATTGCACTCATGCAATTGGCCTGTGCCGGATTGATTGCGGCCATGGCATTTGTTGATGCGCATTCTGCCTGGACAGTGGCTGCGGTTGCGGTGGCAATCGCCTTTTGCTCATCCACCCAGGACATGGCCATAGATGCTTACCGCACCGACTTGCTGCCCGCTACTGAACGCGGCCTCGGGGCGGCCTACTATGTGACTGGCTATCGAGTGGCCATGCTGGTTTCCGGCGGACTGGCACTGATACTGGCCGGCGAGTACTTGGGCTGGACCGGTACCTACCTGCTGATGGCTGGGTTAATTGCCGCCTGTGCGGTGATAACAGCCTTGAGCCCCACAGCTGACACCCCCGAGGACCTCGCCAGGCGTGAAGCAAAACGGAAGCTGTTTGACATTGTTAAAGAATCAACGCGCAACTTCTTGAGCAAGGAAGCGGCAATCTGGATTTTGGTGCTGATTGTGCTTTACAAGGTGGGAGATGCGTTTGCGGGATCTTTGACCACCGCATTTCTACTCAAGGGACTGGGCTTTACCCTGACTGAAGTTGGCGCCGTGAATAAGACAGTGAGCCTGATCGCGACATTGCTGGGTGCATTTTTGGGAGGCGCCCTGATGACACGGATGGGGCTGTATGGATCGCTGATGCTATTTGGTATTTTTCAAGCGGTGTCCAATTTGTCATTTTGGGTGCTGTCTGTGATGGAGCCAAGCATTTGGGCAATGGGCGGTGCGGTGTTTGTTGAAAACCTGTGCGGTGGCATGGGCACAGCTGCGTTTGTGGGTTTGTTGACCAGCCTGTGCAGCAAGGAGTTCTCAGCCACCCAATACGCTCTGCTGTCCTCGCTGGCGGCCATGGGGCGTGTTTACCTGGCCGCGCCTGCAGGGTATGTGGTGGCAGCTTACGGATGGAGCGACTTTTTTGTGTTTTCGACTGCAGCAGCAATTCCCGGGCTAGTGGCGCTCTATCTGCTTCGATCGAGCATCCAGAAACTGGCGAGGTGAGCAGTTGTGCCATTTCTGAAAGGCGTGGATAAAAGCCGAGGGCGATGAATAGCCCAACCGGGCCGAAACCTCGGACACGCTGAGCCCGGTGGAACTGAGCAGTTCTTCGGCCATGGTCTGGCGGACCTCCGCCAGGAGGTCGCGATAACTGGTGCCTTCATCGGTGAGGCGCCTGCGCAAAGTGCGCTCGGTCATGAAGTGATCCGTGGCAATTTGCGCAAGGCTTGGAGACGAGGACAGGTCAGCCAACAATTTATTGCGCAACCAAGCCGACACGCCGCCCCGCTGCATGCGGCGTGACAGCAAATTTTCAAGTTGGGTTTCACAAAAACGGGCGCTGTGCTCGTTGGCTTTGGGCAGAGGCAAGTTAAGCCACTGTTCATCAAATGTGGCCCTGTTGACGGAGGCATTGAACTGCGGAATGCAACCGAACATGGCTTCGTATTGAGCCATGGGTGCATTGGGTGCGAAGGCAAATTCAACAACGCGCAACGGCAAACTGACACCAAACAATTCTCGCTGCAAAACCTGAATGGCAGAACAATCGCGCTCAGCCACGAACGAACGCACTGCCGGGGGCAAATGATCGACAGACAAGATCATGGACGCCAACCCGTTGCCCAAGGCCAATTCAACTTTGGAGAAAGCAAATGTAAGGTCGAGATACCTCAAGCCCAGCTCGACGGCTTGCCGGAAGGTGGGGCTGGTAATGAGTGCATAACCCCAAATTCCGTAGGTGGTGAGGTGATACTCGGAACCAGCCATCAGCCCAAGCCCGGGTACTTTGCCATGCAGGCGCACCAGGTTGTGAATCACCTGCAGCTCTTGATCAGGATCAATTTCGAGATGAGGGTCATCAAGCTGGGCCGGCAAGATCGAGGAGCCCGTGAGCAGCGCGCTGCGGGTTGAGCCGAGCCTTATGCCCAGTTCACAGAGGATTTTCACGCTGACAACAGTTCGACGAGCTGGCATAGGAGTGCTGGATTTGTCCGGAAATATCAACCACCATTGATTGTAATCAAGTTCGCGCGCGGCGTGGGGCTTCTACACTGTCATGAATAAAACCCTGGGAGACATCGATTGAGTGGATTATTGAATGAGTTTGGATGGGCAGGCCCGGACAGGAATACGCTGATCGAGAAACATGCGCTGCCAACATCGATGTTTCTGGAGTGCATGGGTCTGAAAGTGCACGTGAGCATCGAGGGCAGCGGACCCGATGTAGTCATGATTCACGGCTTTGCTGCCAGCCTGCATACATGGAGTGATGTCTGTGCGCAGATGAGCAAGCAATTCCGGATCATTCGGTTCGATTTGCCACCATTTGGTTTGACGGGGCCGGCACTCGACGAACAAGGGCAAGTTCGAAAAATGGACGTTGCTTTTTATCAGCAGTTTGTAGATGCCGTTCTGGACGAATTGCAGATTAAAAAATGTGTGATGATCGGCAATTCATTTGGAGGATTCTTGAGCTGGGATCAGGCGCAAAGGCATCCAGAGCGCGTGCGTGGCTTGATCATTTCTGATGCGGTGGGGTATCAGCAACCGCTGCCGATTTACATCACGCTGTTTACGATTAAACCGATTGCCTGGATGACTCGACATGCAGTACCGGCATTTTTACTGCGAATGGCGGTGCGTGATGTGTATGGTGACAAACGCAAATTAAAGAAAGAAGTGCTGGACAGGTACCTCGAGTTGTTTATGCACAAACCAAATCGAAGCGCAGTGGGTCAGATGGTCGGTGTATTTACCGATGGAGAACTGGGTTCGGAACGTTTGCCTGAAATTCAGTGCAAGACGTTGATTGTATGGGGCGGGGATGACCGATGGGTGAGCATTGAAATGGCGGGCCGATTCAACCGGGATATTCCAAATTCGGAACTGAAGGTGTATCGAGGGGTGGGTCACATTCCGATGGAGGAGACACCCGAACGTTTCGCCGGAGATTGCATCTCTTTCATTGAAAATCTTTGATCTCAATTCTGGAATAGATTATGAAAAATAAAGTGGTATTCATTACTGGCGGCGCAAGGGGCCTTGGTGCTGGATTGGCAGCAAAAGTGCTCGGAAAAGGCGGGAACGCTTTTATTGTGGACTTGAACGCAGAGGCGGTGTTTGAGCAAGTTGAAACACTGGGCGGAGAACGTATTGCTGGCTGTCAGGCCAATGTGTGTAAACCCGCAGACCTTGAACTTGCCATGGCGGAATGCAAAGAGCGCTTTGGCAAAATTGACGTGGTAGTTGTGAATGCGGGAATTCTGAAAATGGGCTCAATCGAGCATATGAATCCGGCTGACTTTGACGCAGTGATGCAGGTGAATGTACACGGTGCATTCAATACTATTCGCGCTGGTATTCCTTACCTGCGCGAAACAAAAGGTTACCTACAAGTTATTTCCTCATTGGCAGCAGCAATTCATACGCCACTGATGGGTCACTATGCAGCCTCCAAGGCGGCAGTTGAGGCGTTGGCGGATGTGGCCCGGCAGGAGCTCGCGCTGGACGGGATTGATGTGGGTTGTGTGCACCCCACCTTCACCAACACTGCAATGATCAAGGAAGTGAATGCTGGTGTGCTGTGGGGAGGGCACAAGGGCGCCTTTGCTGCGGTGGAACCTGAACAGGTAATCGATGCGATGTTCCGTGGCATCGAGAAGCGTCAGCGTAAAATTATTGCGCCCAAAACCATTGCACCTTTGATACTGGCACCCGGCTTGTTTCACCGGGTGGCTGAGGGACTGGGGCGACTGCAGGGCTCAGAGCAGGCCCTGAAAAAATTCAAGGCTGAAGAGGCAGAATCGCTTACTCGACGGTGACCGACTTGGCAAGGTTACGGGGTTTGTCCACATCCGTACCCTTGACCAAAGCCACGTGATAAGACAACAACTGCAAAGGCAAGGTGTGCAAGATGGGAGACAAGTGCCCGGCGTGATCAAGCAAGTTGATAACGTGCACACCATCGGCTTTTTCGATCTTGGTGTCACGATCTGCGAAAATATACAGCTCGCCACCCCGTGCACGGACTTCCTGCAAATTCGACTTCAACTTTTCAATTAAGGTGTCTTTGGGTGCGACGGCAACCACTGGCATGTCCGCATCCACAAGCGCCAAGGGACCGTGCTTTAACTCCCCAGCCGCATAGGCTTCAGCGTGGATGTAGCTGATTTCCTTGAGTTTCAATGCACCTTCCATAGCAATGGGGTAATGTACGCCTCGCCCTAAAAACAAGGCGTGGCGCTTCTCGGCAAAACTGAGGGCCAGTTCCTTGATTTCCGGCTCGAGCGCCAGAATATTCTGCATGGCCGAGGGAAGATGACGCAGTTGCGTGAGCAAGGTTTTTTCTTGTTCAACTGTGAGTTTTCCGCGCAACTTGGCCATGACCAGCGTGAAAGTGAAAAGCGCAGCCAGTTGCGTTGTAAATGCCTTGGTTGAAGCCACTCCGATTTCGGGACCTGCACGCGTTAAAAATTTCAGGTTACTTGCACGTATGAGTGCGGACTCTGGCACGTTGCATATGGACAGCGCATTGACCATGCCTTGTGACTTGGCGTGCTCAAGTGCAGCCAGGGTATCGGCAGTTTCGCCGGATTGTGAAATAGTGATGACCAGTGTGTTGGGCAGGCTGACGCTGGTGCGATAGCGATACTCACTTGCAATTTCGACGTTGGTGGGGAGCGCTGCAATCGACTCAAGCCAATAGCGCGCCACGGATGCGGCGTGGTAGCTAGTGCCACATGCCAGAATAAGCACTTGCTGAATGCCGGGAAGAATATTGCCCGCTTCCGCACCAAACAATTCGGGTTTGACCGCCGATGCATTGCTGACCATTTCCAGCGTGGCAGCAATAGCACCAGGTTGTTCGTAAATTTCCTTTTGCATGTAGTGGGCGTAAGGGCCCAGTTCAACCGCATCGGCTGACAGCTGACTTTCAATAATGGGCCGATCAACCTGAAGGCCCTCACCGTCAAAAAATGAAACCCCGGTAGTTTGAAGTTCGACGACATCGTTTTCTTCAAGGTAGGTAATTTGTTTTGTGTAGGCCACCAGTGCGGAAGCATCGGAGGCCAAAAAGTATTCCCCCTCGCCGTGGCCCACCAAAAGCGGCGCACCTTTCTTGGACGCCAGCAAGGTAAGCGCCGCCGTGTTGCAAATCACTGCGATGGCAAAAGCACCTTCCAGCTTTTTCACTGTGGCCTGAACGGCAGCTCGCAACTCGAGACCCTGAACCAAATGCTTGTGGGTGAGGTGTGCAATGACTTCTGTATCGGTGTCGGATTGAAAAACATAGCCTTCCGCGGTGAGCGCTTTTCGGATTTCTTCGTGATTTTCAATGATGCCGTTATGCACCACGCTCACTGAGACGCCCTGCCCTTCACTAATGTGAGGGTGTGCATTGCGCTCACTGGGCACGCCATGAGTGGCCCAGCGCGTGTGAGCGATGCCCATGCGTGCACTGAGGGTTTTGGTGCTGGAGTCAAGTTCAACCACACGCCCCACGCTGCGCGCACGGTGGATCGATTGGTCGGTATCAGACTGAATGGCCAGTCCTGCCGAGTCGTATCCGCGGTATTCGAGTTTCTTCAGGCCATCGATCAACACTGGCACGCTGTTGGTTTTGGAGAGTACGCCGACGATTCCGCACATGGTGTGAGGTATTCCTTTATTTTTTGGTTGATTTGACCGGGCGTTTCCAGCCCGTGATCGTAATTTGTTTGGCACGCGAGACGGTGAGTGCGTTCTCTGGCGCGTCTTTGGTGAGAGTTGTTCCCGCACCAAGTGTGGCGCCCTTCTTCACGGTCACGGGCGCTACCAATTGGGTGTCTGAGCCGATGAAAACATCGTCCTCAATGATGGTGAGGTGCTTGTTGGCACCATCATAATTACAGGTAATGGTGCCTGCTCCCACATTCACCCGCTCACCAATTTGCGCGTCACCAATGTAGGCCAGGTGATTGGCTTTGGATTGATTTGCAATGCTGGCGTTTTTAACTTCAACAAAATTGCCAATGTGCACTTCATTGCCCAATTTTGCACCGGGGCGCAAACGCGCATAGGGGCCGATGACGGCCTTTTCGCCCACAGTGGCGTCAGTTAGATGGGAATAAGCTTCGATGCGGGTACCCGCGGCAATAGTGACGTTGTTAAGCACACAGTAAGGGCCGATGGACACTCCGTCACCCAAGGTGACCTCACCTTGAAAAACACAGCCCACATCGATGGATACATCTGCGCCACAGCGCAGCGTGCCACGCACATCGATTCGGGCGGGATCGAGCAGCTGCACACCTTCGATCATTAATTTTTCAGCCTGATGAAGTTGCCAGATACGCTCAAGCTCGGCCTGTTGAACTCGGGAATTGACGCCCGACACTTCCCAACTGTGCGTGGGCTGACAGGTGCGCACCAGCAGCCCATCTTCATGTGCCATCGCGATGATGTCGGTGAGGTAATACTCACCTTGCGCGTTGTTGTTACTCAGTTTGCCTACCCAGTTTTTTAACTGCGCGGTGGGGCAAGCAAGAATGCCGGTGTTGACTTCGGTGATGGTGAGCTGCGAGGGAGTCGCGTCTTTTTGTTCGACAATGCCAACCACGGCCCCCTCGATATCGCGAAGTATGCGGCCGTAACCATGCGGATTGGACATGTTCAGGGTCATCAATCCCATTTGACCAGCCAGCGCGGCTTGAACCAAGGGTTGCAAAGATTCAAATTGAATGAGAGGGACGTCGCCATACAGAATTAGGGTGACCGGATGATCAGCCAAGGCCGAGCTTGCACACTGAACCGCATGACCCGTGCCCAGTTGCTCTGACTGAGTGGCAAACCGAATACCAGGCTGGGAGGACAAATGATGCTGAACCGCCTGGGCACCGTGCCCGACCACCACCACTACATGCGGGTTTTCAAACTGCAAAGCTGTACCCACCACACGGCCCAGCATTGATTGACCGCCCACAGGATGCAGCACCTTGGGCAGGGCGGACTTCATGCGAGTACCCTTGCCTGCTGCGAGTATCAAAATATTCATGTCAATAATCAAATTTAAAAAAATAAGGCCAGGACACCGGTGTAACCGTACAGGGCTCCACGGAAAATTTCACCGTTTGCTGAGAAACCTATAAGAGGAATGTCCCCCAATTGTTCTCGGACAATTTGCTGTTCGACGCCCTGCAGTCCGAACAATGCGGCACCCCGCCCATTGCAAGCAATGTACACTGCGCCACGAGGTTTGCGCTGAGAATGGATTCCAGAAAAACCGGCAGCCTGAAGTTCATTGAGTTTGGGTGCAGGTGCATCCAGATCTTCGCGCAGTTCAGCGCACATTCGCGTCAAGTCGACCCGAGCGGAATTCTCATCGCGGGTGCAGAAAGACAGGCGATCACCTAACTTGAAGTCTTCAGCTACAGCCAAGGATTTTTTGTTCGGATCCATGCCGACCACAGGACGTACTTTCAACTGATGCGCCTCGGAGCGGCCAGCCGTATAACCTTTTAACGCAATAGATTCGGCAAGTGCCCGGTCTGTTAACCCCACAAACAGGCCATGTGCAAAACGTTTGGCCAACACCTCGGCGGCCTGGCTTGCGGGATCGCCTTCGTCCGAATCGGGCTGTAGACCCAAATCTGCGAGCAACACATCTAGCGCGGGCAAACCATCAAGTTCTTCGACAAAATTACCTCGAAGCCCAGTAATTTCATGCTCGACGCCCACCACTTGAACGCCCTGAGTCATGCGTACCTCGATGGGTAAACCACTGGCAAACACCACACCTGACACACCACCGGAAAGCGGTTCAAGCGCAATGTGGGTATTGGCTGTACCAGCGCAGACCAGACCACCAAAAATTTGGCGAGTACTGACTTTGAGCGACAGATCATCAAGCAGATCGTCAATGTCCTCAGTCAGCGGATCGATGTGGATTAGCGCGGAGTGCATGGCGTCCCGCCCCGAAGCGGTAACTGTACCTGGCTTGGGCAATGGCAATTTGCCTGAAAAAACGCGCGCAGAATCGGCAGGGAACTCCATCAACATGACGGCCAGTGCCGGCTCTTGGTAATACTCAACACCACTGCTGCACACACCGGGCGCCAACCCGCCAACCCATTCTTTGATACCCGTTCTCTGGCGCAACCCATGAAGAATTTGCGGCATGCTCTCGGCGAAGGCTTCTGTGGCGTAAATCAAACCCAGCTTTTGTGGCCGGGAAATGTCGCTTGCGAACTGCTCCAGTTGCATTTGGCCTTCGAGTTGCACCAACACGAGTTCAAGTGCTTCTCTCCAGTTGGGGTGTGTGGCGTGGCCAAAACGAAACATCTAGGTCCTTGTGCGCGCGGGGCGGGTGCTGCTTGAAGTTTTCTTGCGAGGCGTAGCCGCGCGCTTGGCTTTGGGTTTAACTGGTTTTTTGGATGGTTCAGCATCATCGGGGCTAACATCAGCCCCAGAACCTGTCATGGCTGCGGTGGCAACCACTTTGTTGAATTGGTCTTGAAGCAGACCCCACCAGGCAGTGGCATTTGAAACAATGGCCTTTGAGGACTCCTGGGCCGCTGCATCGCTTGGTGTGGTAGCTGCTGGCTCAGGATCGGGAATTTTGGGCGCAACCGGCTCAACACGAGGTACGGGTGGCGGAGCCACCGCAGCCTGCATGGCATTTCGGATGATTTCCTCGTTCACGGCTTGATTAACATCGCTGGCCCGGTCACCACCCAGACCAAGATTCGAACTGA
Organism: Limnobacter sp. UBA3528; assembly: GCF_002377005.1. NCBI lineage: Bacteria > Pseudomonadati > Pseudomonadota > Betaproteobacteria > Burkholderiales > Burkholderiaceae > Limnobacter > Limnobacter sp. UBA3528. The sequence goes on from NZ_DFOZ01000052.1 coordinate 9,382, forward strand.
AGGACTTTATGGTGGCGATGGTGCCGCGCTGCACTTCCAGCCCCTGGATGGTGGCCCGAAGCATACTGAGGTTGACATTCAACCACTGTTCAACAGCTTTAAGATCGGAGATGCGCTTGTCGAGCTCATCGAGATCGGTGGTTGGATTCATCACGCTGGGGATAGGCAAACTTCCCCAGATTTTTTTTACAAAATCAAATCCATCGGTGACCGACAAATTGGATATTCTTTTGTTCGACATGCTTCCCCCTGCGTTTGGCGCGGATTGCCCTGCTGAGCAGCTCAGTAAACGGGAACTCAGTGACTACGAATCATGGTGCCCACGCCCTGGTCTGTCAGAATTTCAAGCAGAAGGCAGTGAGGAACACGGCCATCTACCACGTGAACTGAGTTTACTCCGCTTTTCGCTGCCTCAATCGCAGAAGACAACTTGGGCAGCATTCCGCCCGAAATGGTGCCATCTTCGAACAATTCATCAATTCGTTTGGCGGTCAGGCCTGTGAGCAACTTACCATCTTTGTCCAAAACCCCTGGGGTATTCGTCATCATGATGAGCTTTTCAGCCTTCAGGATTTCGGCAATTTTACCGGCCACGAGGTCGGCATTGATGTTGTAGGCCATGCCGTCTTCACCAAAGCCAATCGGTGAGATGACAGGAATAAAGGCGTCGTCTTGCAAGGCCTTCACAATGGCAGGGTCGATGGATGCGATTTCGCCCACGAAGCCAATGTCGTGGAACTTGCCTGGTTCGCTTTTGTCCGCCAGCTTCATTTTGCGAGCCTGAATCAGCCCACCGTCCTTGCCCGTCAGGCCCACTGCCTTGCCGCCATGCTCGTTAATCATCATGACGATGTCTTGCTGTACCTGACCACCCAAAACCCACTCCACCACTTCCATGGTTTCTTCGTCGGTAACACGCATGCCTTGAATGAAGGTGCCTTGTTTGCCAATGCGGCGCAAGGCTTCATCAATTTGGGGACCACCCCCATGCACTACAATGGGATTGATACCCACCAGCTTGAGCAAGACGACATCGTGAGCGAAGGATTTTTGCAGATTCACATCAGTCATCGCGTTGCCGCCGTACTTGACCACCACTGTTTTGCCATGAAAGCGGCGGATGTAGGGCAAGGCCTCGGACAGAACTTTGGCTTTGATTGCGGAGGTTAGATTGTCTGTGGTCATGAGTTGTCCGGGTAGAAACAGGGCACAAAATGCATTTTAAAGCGAATCTACCCGGACAACGGTGGCGAGAATGCCGATCGACGGATTCTAGAGAATGAATTGGGCAAGATCCTCGGATTTGGCCGCCTCGCCGAGACGGGAGTCGACAAACTCGGCTGTGATTTTCACTGGTCTGGGTTGACCATCGGCCTCGAATGCCACCTCTTCGAGAAGACGCTCCATGACGGTGTACAAGCGACGCGCTCCGATATTCTCGGTTTTCTCGTTCACGGTGAATGCGATTTCGGCCAACCTGCGAACGCCTTCGTCGGTGAACTCGAGCTCGACGCCATCCGTCGCCAACAGGGCTTTGTACTGCTCGGTAAGACAAGCATCGGTGCTTGTCAGGATTCGTTTGAAATCATCAACGGTCAATGACTCCAGTTCAACCCGAATCGGGAAGCGCCCCTGCAGCTCAGGAATGAGATCGGAAGGACGCGACAAGTGGAAGGCGCCACTGGCCACAAAGAGGATGTGATCTGTCTTAATCATGCCGTACTTGGTGTTGACCGTGGTGCCCTCCACCAGCGGCAGCAAATCGCGCTGAACGCCCTGGCGTGAAACATCGGTGCCTCGCCCATCGGCCTTGGTCGCAATCTTGTCGATTTCATCGAGAAATACGATTCCGTCCTGTTCTACCCTGGCTATTGCCTTGGCTCGCACTTCTTCCTCATTCACGCGCTTGGCGGCCTCTTCATCCTGAATCGCCTTGAGCGCCTCGGCCACTTTCATTTTCCGCAGCTTTTTCTTGCCGCCAGAAATATTCTGAAACATGGACTGTAATTGCCCGGTGAGTTCTTCCATGCCGGGCGGGCCGACGACATCTAGCGAAGGTGACGCTGCAGCCACCTCAATCTCGATTTCCTTGTCGTCAAGTTCGCCAGCGAACAACTTCTCGCGAAAACGAATTCGAGTGCGGTTCTCATCGGGCTCAGGGGCTTTCTCGGTGAAACCGAAATCGCGCGCAGGGGGCAGCAGCGCATCCAGCACCCGATCAAACGCAGCAGACTTGGCTTCTTCGACCACGCCAAGCTGCGCCTCTTCCCGAACCTGTTTCAAGGCTATTTCAATCAGGTCACGAATGATGGTGTCTACATCGCGCCCCACATAACCCACTTCAGTGAATTTGGTGGCTTCAATCTTGATGAAAGGCGCGTTGGCCAACTTGGCCAGGCGACGTGCGATTTCTGTTTTACCCACGCCGGTTGGGCCGATCATCAGAATGTTTTTGGGTGTAATTTCCTGACGCAGGGGCATGGGCACCTGCATGCGACGCCAGCGGTTGCGAAGTGCAACCGCGACAGCTCGCTTGGCGGCATCTTGGCCAACGATGTTCTTGTTGAGTTCTTCAACAATATTTGAAGGTGTAAGTTGAGTCATGTTGTTAACCTTTGCTGCCAGATGCTTCGGGAGCACCCAACACTTCAATGGTGTGATGTTGATTGGTGTAAATACAGAGTTCGCCCGCAATGGTCAGGGATTTCTTGACAATTTCTTCAGGCAACAGCTCGGTGTTTTCCAGCAAGGCTTTCGCAGCAGAATGCGCATAGGCGCCCCCGCTGCCGATCGCAACCAGCCCTTGTTCGGGCTCGAGTACGTCGCCGTTACCGGTGATAATCAGGGAATGATTTTCGTCGGCAACCGCCAGCATGGCCTCAAGCCTGCGAAGCATACGGTCAGTGCGCCATTCTTTGGCAAGCTCGACTGCGGCACGCAACAAATGCCCCTGATGCTTCTCTAGTTGAGCTTCAAAATGCTCAAACAGCGTGAACGCGTCAGCCGTACCGCCGGCGAAACCCGCCAGAATTTTGTTGTGATGAAGACGCCGGACTTTGCGGGCCGAACCTTTGACCACGATATGCCCGAGTGTTACTTGCCCATCGCCACCCAGCGCGACGTGCTTTCCTCTGCGTACTGACAATATGGTGGTGCCGTGATATTGCTCCATGCCTTTCCTTTAATTGGGGGTTGCGCTTGGTGCGCCGATGTCCCGATATGGGGGCAATCAGGGCAGGATCAAGTCTTGTTTGATAACCGGCTGAACCTGTACAAAGGCGCTAAGTTCGATTGCGGCCTCGTTGGCTTGATCAATACTGCTGAATGGGCCCACCAAAACGCGGTGAACCCCCGATTCAGAAAGGATCTGGCTGACTTTGCCAAACGCCTCGTGATTGGAGGACACTTGCGACACCAAGGCCTCTGCATTGTTTTTGTTGCCGAAAGCACCAATTTGAAGATACAAGGGTGTTCGATGGACAGGCACGAGTGTGGAGGCGTTGTTAAGCGCAACCTGTTCTACCTGCACACCATTCTTGCCCACCACCGCGCCATTTTTTTCAGCATGGTACTGAGCGATTGCATCCGGTGTCATTTTCTCGACCAGCACCTCAGCGCTGCCCTGCTTGATGTAATCGAGCTGATAGGCAGCCGCGTAGCTGAGATCAATAATTCGGCCACGCAAAAAAGGCCCACGGTCGTTAACGCGAACAATGACTGACTTGCCGTTGGCCAGATTGGTGACTTTGGCATAACTGGGCAAAGGCAAGGTTGGGTGCGCAGCTGTCATTTGGTGCATGTCGTAAATTTCACCATTGGCGGTTTTCGCGCCATGGAACTTCTTGCCATACCAACTGGCCCGCCCTTTCTGACTGTAGGGCTCTTCAAGTGATGTTTGTGGTGTAAAACTTTGCCCCATCACGGTGTAGGGCCGGGTGTTGCGGATTGCAATGGGTTCAAGCTGTGGGGTGGCCGATGGTAAGTTATCCAGATTGGCTGGACGCAAATCGCCCGGGCCATCGTCCAGGTAGTAACCACCGCCCTGAGGTGCCGGCTCCCAGTTTTCATGTTTAACAGGGGGCGGTGCGGATGGCTTGGCCACCGTTTTTGCCGGCGGCGGCGAAACGGGTTTGTCCAGAGGAACACTGGAGCAAGCGGCAAGAATCAATGACAGTGACGCATACGCAATAAACCGGATCACACCACTGTGCATAGAGGCCTCCTTCATTGTTCCCCCAGCAGTTTAGGCTTGACGCTGTCGTCGAATCAAGGCTTCGGCAACACGAATTGCATTGTCTTCGGAACCCGCGATGGATGCGGAGGTGAAGAATTTTCCATCAATCCCCAACGTTGGAACACCGTCGGCACCGTACGCTTCGAAAATCGTTTTGGCTTGGGCACATTTTGCGTTGACGCCAAATGACTTGAATACATTGGCGAATTCTTCGCGTTTCAAACCAATCGATTCGGCAAAATCGAAAATTTGTTCGTCGTTGGCCAACTGCTTTTTGTCTTTGTGCATGGCTTCGAACACTTTGCTGTGTGCCATGTCGAGCTTACCCATGGCTTCGAGTGTGTAGTACAGGCGCTGATGCCCCTGGAAGTTGACACGCTGGCTTTGGTAAGCGATCGGGATTTTCGTGAATACGACGTCACTGGGCAGCTTTTTGTACCAAGCATTGACCTTGGGCTCAAAGTTGTAGCAGTGAATGCAGCCGTACCAGAAAAATTCGACCACATCGATTTTGCCCGGAGTAGAACGGGGGACTTCCCGACGGACTTTTCGGAACGCGCCGGCATCTTGGGCAAAGGCTGGGGATACACCACCGAAAGCACTCGCCAGGCCCAGGGCCACGGCACTTTGAATCAATTCACGACGCTTCATTTTTTTACTCCTTAACCACAGTTGCCTCGAATCCGCCTTTCGTCAGGGGGATTCGAGCCTGGTAGGCTTCGTTCGCACTGCCAAATGGCCCCACACGAACGCGGTTTACAACATTGCCGTTGACCTCGCCCACGGCAATTTCGGATTCAGTGCCCACAAACGCAAGTTGAGCCCGCAATTGTTCAGCGTCTTCACGATTGCGAAAACTGCCCAATTGCAGAAAGTAAATGGTTTGGGCCACAGGTTCAATTTGATCAGTTTGAGTGGCGTCACCGGCCTGAGGTTCCGTACCTTGCTGAAAAGGATCGATGGTGACCACATTGCCTTGGTTGACATTGGCTTTGCCGTAAATAGCGCTGTTAGGATCAGGCGGGCTATTGCCTGGACCGGGCGACACATTGGGCACCGCACCCTGGGTTTCAGCACCGGAGAATGGCAGTTGGGACTTGCTCACAAACAAAGCAACACCCAACGCAATCAAAAGCCCGAACACCATACCGAACACAAAAGCGGGAATGGTATTGCCAAGAGATTTTCTAACTTGAGGTTTCGCTTTGGATTTTGATGATTTTGTAGATGCCATTGGGGGTTTGAACCTGTCCTTGAGAAACTGAGCCTAAATTATGCCCGAAGGCGACCTGCAGATGCGACCCAAACGCGCAAGCCGGCTTTTGGGATTGCCCTCATGCTGTAAAGTGTAGCCTTCATGGGCAAAAGCTCGAAATTTGCTTAAAAATCTGCAATAAATAGGTGCTTTGTGGGTCTTGACTATCTAAAACGCATACTGACTGCCAAGGTTTACGACGTGGCCATTGAAACGCCATTGGAACGCGCCCACTCCCTGTCCGTTCGCACTGCCAATGAGGTGCTGCTCAAACGTGAAGACATGCAAGAGGTGTTCAGTTTCAAGCTGCGTGGTGCCTACAACAAGATGGCCCACCTTAGCCCGATACAACTGGAACATGGCGTGATTGCTGCCTCCGCTGGCAACCATGCCCAGGGCGTTGCGCTTTCTGCGGCCAAAATGAAATGCCTGGCCACCATTGTCATGCCTACCACCACGCCAGCGCTGAAAATTGATGCCGTGAAACGTTTTGGTGGCGACTGGGTGAATGTGGTGCTGTTTGGCGACAGCTACAGCGATGCAGCCGGGCATGCCGCCGAACTTGCACAAGCAAAAAACCTGACCTTTGTACACCCCTTTGACGACCCTGATGTAATTGCGGGCCAAGGCACCGTGGGCATGGAAATTTTGCGTCAGCATCAAGGCCCGATACACGCCATTTTCATCGCGATCGGCGGGGGTGGACTGGCAGCTGGCGTAGGTGCCTATGTGAAACAGTTGCGCCCGGACATCAAAATTATTGGTGTACAAACCGTGGACTCTGACGCGATGGCGCAGAGCATGGAACAGCACAAACGAGTCACCTTGGCGGAAGTGGGTTTGTTTTCGGATGGCACCGCAGTGAAACTGGTGGGAGAAGAAACATTCCGGCTGTGCGAAAAATATGTGGACGGCATTGTGCGGGTGACCACCGACGAGGCCTGTGCTGCAATCAAAGATGTTTTTCAGGACACGCGCAGTATTCTTGAACCCGCAGGTGCACTGGCTGTGGCTGGCTTGAAACAGTACGCTGCGGAAATGGGTTTGCAAAACCAAACACTGGTCGCAATTTCTTGCGGCGCCAACATGAATTTCGATCGCCTTCGCTTTGTGGCAGAACGCGCAGAGGTCGGCGAGCAACGCGAGGCGATTTTTGCGATCACTGTGCCGGAAGAACGCGGCAGCTTCCGGAAGTTTTGCGACTTGCTGGGCCCCACCAATGTGACGGAGTTCAACTACAGAATGTCAGACTCCACGAAAGCCAATATTTTCGTGGGCATTCAGATTGGAAACCGGGCACAGGCCGATGAATTGCAGCAACGCTTTATCGCATCGGGTTTTGATGCACTGAACCTGACTGACGATGAAATGGCGAAGCTGCATTTGCGCCACATGGTGGGCGGGCGTTCAAACCTGGCTGACCATGAACTGGTGTATCGCTTTGAATTTCCGGAACGCCCAGGCGCACTGACAAAATTTTTAACTGCCTTGAACCCGGGCTGGAACATCAGCCTGTTTCACTACAGAAACCATGGCGCTGACTATGGCCGTATCTTGGTAGGCATTCAGGTTCCACCTGCTGACCACGCTGAATTCGACAAGTTTGTGAAACAACTTGGCTACCCGGCGGTGAATGAAACCGAGAACCCGGCGTACAAACTGTTTTTGAAGTAAAACCGAGCGCCAGTGCGAAGTAGTTGCGATGAAGGTGCTTGCTTAGCTTAGCACTCGTCATCTGCATCAAACGCCTTGTCGCCGGCACCGTCTTCCAGTACCGCGCCGGGGCGAATGGTTTCAAACGGAAACAGCTTGCGATCCATGAGGTGCGAGGGCACCACAGTGGACAGCGAAGTGAACAGGTTTGCGATCCAGCGCGGGTTGTGTTTTTCCCACTGCTTGAGCAACGCAGCCATTTCCTTTCGCTTCAGGTTTTCCTGACTGCCGCACAGGTTGCACGGAATAATCGGGAAGCTCTTTTCCTCAGCGTATCGCGCCAAATCGCTTTCTCGGCAATAGGCCAGGGGGCGAATGATGGTGTGCTCTCCGTTGTCGCTGACCAGTTTGGGCGGCATGCCTTTCATGCGACCGCCGTAAAACAGGTTCAGCAACAAGGTTTGCAAGATATCGTCCTTGTGATGACCCAAAGCCACTTTGGTAGCACCAAGTTCAGACGCCACGCGGTACAAAATACCGCGACGCAAACGCGAGCACAGGGAACAGGTAGTTTTACCCTCAGGAATGACGCGTTTCACAATTGAATAGGTGTCTTGTTCCTCAATGTGGAATGGCACATTGATGCTGCGCAAATAATTGGGCAAAACTTCTTCGGGAAAGCCTGGCTGTTTCTGATCGAGGTTCACGGCGACGATATCAAAGTTGATAGGCGCACGTTGACGCAGCAGCAACAAAATATCGAGCAAACCATAGCTGTCTTTGCCACCTGATACACACACCATGACCTTGTCACCTTCTTCAATCATATTGAAGTCGGCTATGGCCTGGCCCACTTGTTTGGTGAGACGTTTTTCGAGCTTGTTGAATTCGAAGGCTTCTTTTTGTTCGGCCTTGTTGGGAAAAATCGTGATGGTTTGCATGATTAAAACGGCTTTCTAGGATTTGAAGCGGAATACCTCGACGCCTGCGGATTCGCAGTCGGGGTAAACCTCGGATTTTTCAGCGCGGACACGGGCGGCCACCACCTTGGGATGCTCAAGCACCAGCGCCAGGGTTTTGTCGACCAAGGTTTCAAGCAGGCCGATATGTCCAGACTGAATGAGCCCATGAATTCCGGGGCGCACGAAGTCGTAATCGACCACATCGACCAGCAAATCGCGCTCGGATGGTGTGGACGCGCATTTCACCCAGAAGTCGATATTGATGCGCACGGCCTGCGTGCGACCCAATTCCTGGGGAAATACGCCAATGGCGGCAGACACGTCGAAATCGCGTATGAATACGCGCCGGCAGTCGGCAAGGCGGGGATCAAAAAACCAGTCTGTCATGGTGTCATCATGCTGAAATCGCGCGCCATGGGCACCAAATGCTGCCCACCGTCCACAAGAATGGTGGTGCCAGTAATTGCGCGGCTTTGCACCAGAAACAGCACCGTGTTGGCGATGTCCTGGGGCTCGGAAGATTTGTTCAAGGGCGAAATTCGGTGGGTACTCTCGAATTGCGCATCAGTTTGCAGGTGTGAAATCAAGGTAAGACCGGGGGCCACACCCACCACGCGCACTTTCGGGGCCAATTCCATGGCCAGCATGGTTGTGGCTGTTTCAAGCCCGGCTTTGGTCAGCGTGTAGCTGAGAAAGTCAGGATTCAGGTTCTTTAGTTTCTGATCCAGCAAATTCACCACCACCGCCTGTTCATTGTCGGGCACATGCTGATACAAACGCTTGGCCAACTGAATGGGTGCAGCAAGGTTGGAAGCCATGTGTCGGTGAAATAGCTCGGGCTGAAAAGTTTCGCCAGAGTCAAATTCAAACAACGAGGCGTTATTGACAACACACCGAATTGGGCCCGCTTTTTCAGCGGCGTCAAACAGCGTTTCAACTTCGCCGGGCTTTTCAAGATCGGCCTGAAACACCACGCACTGCACGCCCAGCGCTTCAATTTGAGCCGCGGTGTCACGAGCCTCTGCCAGTGATGAACGGCAATGCAGCACAATAGACCAACCGGCGCGCGCCAGTTCAAGCGAGATGGCTTTGCCCAGTCGCTTGGCTCCCCCGGTTACCAGGGCATATTGTGGATTGGCATGTGTCATTCGTGCGCCATCGGTTAGAATCTGAAAAAATCAGTAGCAAACTACCATCAAGCAAACAAGGGTTTACTTCAAGGCTTTGATTTTTATAAGAAGAACCCGCTATTCTAAACCAGACCCGCCTCATGCTGTCGAATTTTAATCAAGCCACTCGCTTTGACGAGTTCATGCGATTTGCGCTGTATGACCCCCAACATGGCTACTACGCCAGAGGCGAGCAGATTTTTGGTCGTCAAGGCGATTTTATTACCGCCCCGGAATTGAGCCCGCTGTTTGGACAAACACTGGGCAAGGCCCTGCGGGAGGTGCTGCCACGGTGCAACGGCGTGGTGTATGAATTTGGAGCCGGAACCGGGCAACTGGCTTGTGACATTCTTCAAACGGCTGGCGATTTAATTACCCAATACAACATTGTGGATGTGTCGGCCGGATTGAAGCCTGTGCAATTGGCCAAGTTAAAAGCACTGCATGGCCCGCAAGTGGAACAAAAAGTACGGTGGCTGGGACAATTGCCCACAGAGCTCGGTGGGGTAGTTTTGGGCAATGAGGTGCTGGACGCCACTCCGGTTCGTCGATTCAAATGGCAGAAAGACAACCCGCAAGAAGCATGGGTACAACACCTGAACGGTGAACTGCGTTGGGTATGGAAGCCTGCCGACCCGGTGTTCGCCACCACTATTTCGAATTTACAGGCCGCGCACGGGCCATGGCCTGAGGACTACGAATCGGAAATTGCGGAGCAAAGCACTGCATGGGTCAAAACAATCACAGAGCGCCTGAACGGTCTGGCGCTGATGATTGATTATGGTTTTCATGAAGCCCTGTACTACCACCCGACACGCAACAAGGGCACTTTGCGCGCGACAAGCCGCCACACGGCACATGATGATTTCTTGGTGAAGGTTGGGGAGCAGGATCTGACTGCCCATGTCAACTTCAGCGCGATCTATGACGCAATGACTGACTGCGGCGGCGATCTTGAAGGGTACTCGCACCAAGGCGAGTTTTTATTGGCACACGGGATTCTTGAATTGGCGCAAAAACAACCTGAATTCACGCACCCGACTCGTGGCGCATTGATGCGCCAGAATTTGAATACCCTGCTCAATGAAGCCGACATGGGCGAGGCATTCAAGGTCATTTGCTGGAGCAAAGGAGTGAACGCCGAAGGAACGCGGTTGGCCCAGGTGTTTTTGGACAAGGACCGAAGCGGAGACCTTTGAGTCAGGCGCCTGCTGACGACTCACAAGACTTTAGCTCGCCCTTTCTGTTCAACTCAAACACAGAACGCACGGTTTCGATTTGCGGAGCATTGCCGCGGAGCTCAAAAAACACGCGCACTGGACCCAGCCGCTCCCGAATCTGGACTCCCTCAACACCACGCCTCGCCAGGTCTGCCTTTTGAGCATTTGCCCTTTCCAGATCTCGAAACAAGCCCAATGAAATCGTCCCTTGCAACGGCCCGGGCGTGGTGATGTAGAACATGTCAGTAATACCCTTGCCCGACAGTTGATCAATACCCACACCACTGTTAACGATATCTTGAGGCAGGTAAACCACATAGCCCACAGGTACTTGGCGCTCGAGCCGATCCGTCTCGCCGCCCCAATTCAACAATGCCTCTTGGACGCGTGCAGACTCGCTTTGCAACAAGGGGCCCCACAACAAACATTCCTGATTGCTTTTTGGATTCTCGAACACCTGTTTGCTCGCGTTTTCAATGGCAGTATCGAGCTGGGCCTGCCCTTGCTTCAAATCAATTTTAGGGGCGACTGGCGCCGGCGCACGAATCACTTCCACAGGCTGATCCCAAGGGCGTTCTACACCAACCCACTCAGCGCGCAAGCCAGGAGAGTCAATCACTTTTTGCGCATTGTTGTTTGTAAAAATACCTAACCCCAACAAAGCCAAATTGCCAAGCAGCAACAGTGCAAGCAAAAACCGCCAACCATTCATGCTTCAGTGCCCTTTTTTGCCAAACGATAATCAAGCACCAAGCCTTTGAATACCGCATGTTCAAGTAGCGAGGAGTTGGGCAAATGGACTTTCATGGCTGGTGCAAAGCCACCTGTCAACCAGATGGCCGGGGGCACGCCGTGTTCATCCTGTAACTGGGCAGCAACAGAATCAACCATGGCTTTTTGCATACGCCCTACACCTTGACCAATGGCCTGCTGCGTGCTGACAGGCCAAGCTTTTTCACTGAAGCCCCCCAATTGCACCTTGGGCAATTCAGCCGTGTTGAAATGCAGGCTGTGCAACATGGTTTCAACCCCCGGTACGATAAACCCACCCAAGTGCTGCCAATGGGTACTCTTGATCACTACATCCAGCGTGGTGGCTGTGCCAAAACTAACCAGCAAATTGACCTTGGCCTGACTCACCTCGGTTAACGCCATGCATGCCGACCAGCGGTCCTTACCCAGGGCAGCCGGGTTCTCATAAGCCGACTGAACCGCAGCATGCCTGTTCACAGCCAGCACATGCAGGGGTACGCCAGCGCCTTCACACATTGCGCGCACGGCCTGTTCAAAATCGGGACCCAATACATTACTCAGCAACACCGCCTGCACGGCACTCGCCGAATTCAAACTGGGCGCCAAGTGTTCTTGCACTGGGCCGAATGCATCAGAAAAAGGCTTGAAGTCTGCCGTAGCGCGACTAAAAAAAGCCGAGGGCTGCTCAAACCGCACATTCGCACCAACGTGCAAACACCACTTCACCAAAGTGTTTCCCGCATCGATGCACATCAAACTGTCAGGTTTGCTCACGGCCTTGCCCTCAATGACAAGTCACCGGCATGAACGGCACGCAAGCCCTGGTCAGTGTTAACCAAATAAGAACCTTGACGGTCAATGCCCATGGCCTCCCCCGCAAAACACACCACGCCCTGATCCTCGACTTGCACGTGGCTGTGCAACCACGCATCCCGTTGAGTGAATTCGGTAAATATTGCATCGATGCCCTGAACCCGGGCGGCATCAATTCGAGCCAGAACCGAGGACACTACCGCCTCGGCAACCTCACGCGGAGAAGGCAAATCGGGAGTTGACAAATAATTCGACAAACTTGCAGCACCTCGGCCGGACAGAGCCTCGGGAACATCGATCGCATGAATGTTCAGCCCCACACCCACCACCGTGACGGCACCCTGCCCAGTTTGAAAGGACTCGCACAACACTCCGCCCAGTTTCCGCTGATCCGCCAGTAAGTCATTGGGCCACTTCAACTGTACAGGCACCCTCCACTGCTCCAGCACCTGCGCCACGGCGACGCCCACACACAAGGGCAAATAAGGCATTTGCTGACCGGCCAAGGGCAAACCCAGGGACAGGCATAAACCTGCCCCGGGCTGCGCCAGCCATTGCCGCCCAGCTCGCCCCCTGCCAGCAGTTTGCATGTGCGCCACCACGGCAGCAGGGCCCGATATCCGCCCCTGCTGGTAAGCGCGGGCCAGGTAATCATTTGTTGAGTCGACTGAATCGAGTTCGATCCAGTGCACATCGGCTTGGGTTAACATCGAATGAAGGTCACTTCGGGCTTGTTGCGAAATTTTGCTCATCTTAACCTCCGAACGGGACACAAAACCAAGGAGTAGCTCCAACCCCATGCCACCAATCCATTCCAGCTTACTGAAACGAACCCCCTACACGGGGATTCTGATGTTTGCCAGCCTGTATGCGTGCGTGGTGATCCACCTCAGCCTTTTTCCCTACAGCGATTGGCGCCATATTGGGATTGGGCCCTTTGAGTTTTTATTTGGCCCATGGATCCCGGTGCATCAAAAAGTATTGTGGACCGATGTGTTTATCAATATTGGGGGCTACATTCCGCTGGGCTTCCTGATGCTGCTGGGCCTGAACAGGCAGCCGCGTACTTTTGACAAAATACTGGTAGTGCTGGTGTGCGCGCTTGTCTCGCTCGCGCTTGAATCGATGCAGACATTTTTGCCAAGCCGCGTGCCCTCCAAAATGGACCTAGCCACCAACACGATTGGGGGTGTCTTGGGTGTGTTGGCAGGCATTTATGTGACCGCACACCACCGGATAGCGCCACTGCTGAACCGCAGAATCGAGCATTGGCTAATTCAGCGCGCGTGGATAGGCATGGGCTTGCTCAGCCTGTGGTTTCTGAGCATTTTGCCGCCACAGAATCCCACTTTCAGCACCGGGCTTTGGCTGGGGAACCTGCTGGAAATACCGGGCCCATTGCAGCACAGCACACCATTTGGAATACCGCTGGAAGTTTTACTGAAAATTGAAACCATCGCGCCGACATTCATTAACTATTGTTTTTTAATGTGCGCCTGGATGATTGGGCTTGCACAGACCCAGGCAGGCTCGCCACGGACACGCCTGCTGATTGTGCTGATTGCATTGACCCTGCTGATTCGGCTGCTTGACTATCTGGTGTTGGCACCAATGTCGGCCTGGACTTACTTGGGTCAGCGGTGGTTTGAAGCCAACAGCCTGGGCGTGCTGATTGCGTTTGTAGTTGCACTGACCATTTCAATGATGCAAGTACTGCCCCACCACATGGCCCGCATTGGGCTGTTGCATCTGCTGGGCGGTTGGTTGATTACTTTGCTGTTGCCTGGCGTATACGACCCTGATCTGGGCAACCCCGGCAGCGGTATTCTGGCAATTTTTCGAAGCCTGCAAGAGGCAGGGCGCTGGGTGAGCGAATTGTGGCCAATTCTGGCACTGACCGTTTTGACCTTTTTGAGCCTGCCCGAGCGACGTTTTCGGCGATAATAGGGCCATACCCTGAGCATTCAAGTGGATTCACCCAGCCATGAGCTACTTCGAGAAACATGTTTTCTTTTGTACCAACCAACGCCCCAACAACGAGAGCTGCTGTGCAGATTGCCATGCCTCTGCTGCGCACGCGCATGCCAAGGAACGCATCAAGAAACTGGGCCTGAATGGGCAGGGAAAAATCCGGATGAACAAGGCTGGCTGCCTTGATCGCTGTGATGAAGGCCCCGTGATGGTGGTGTACCCGGAAGGCGTTTGGTACACCTATGTGGACATTTCAGACGTCGACGAAATCATTGACTCTCATTTGGTGGGCGGCGAGGTTGTGGAACGCCTTCGATTGCCATGAACCCGAAAACCCGACACGAATTGTGGACTGGCCAGGCCGGCCCGATCGAGGTGTCGATCGACGAACCTGCGACCCCGCTACGCGGGCTGGCAGTGATTGCACACCCCCACCCATTATTCGGCGGCACCAAAGACAACAAAGTCGTACAAACACTGGCCCGTGCATTTCTTCAAATGGGTTACACAACCCTGCGTTTTAACTTCAGGGGTGTGGGCCAAAGTGCTGGATTGCACGACAACGGACAAGGCGAGGCAGACGACCTGGTTCAGTTGACAGAATTGGCACGCACCACACTGCTACCGGCTGAACTACATAACGAGCCGATTGCAATGGCTGGCTTTTCGTTCGGTGCCTTTGTGACCAGCCACGGCGCGCAACGATTGCGCGAGGCTGGAACGAATATCGGCAAGTTGGTGCTGGTGGGCACTGCCACAAGCCGCTTTAAAGTAGCTGCAGTGCCAGACAACACACTGGTAATTCATGGTGAAGTCGATGACACAGTGCCGCTTGTAGATGTTTTACGCTGGGCCGGTGAACAAAACCTGCCGGTGATGGTCATGCCAGGAGTGGAACATTTTTTTCACGGCAAACTGCCTCAACTCAAAGAGCTGGTTGTGCGTTATTACCCAAGCTGAACGCTATCCAGTTTCCTCACCCATTTCTAGTACAGGAGCTTTTTACTTGTTTAATTCAGGAATTTCCCGATTCAAACGCCATGTGGGTCAACTCTCGTTGGTTCTGGGTCTAGGTATCGGAGTTGCCACGCAGGCGGCTGCCCAATCCAGTGTGATGCCACCTCCACCGGAAATCGGTGCAAAAGGCTACATGCTGCTCGATCTGACCACTGGTCAGACTCTGGCCGAATTCAACAGCCGCGAACGCCTCGACCCCGCATCACTGACCAAACTGATGACCGCCTACATGGCTTTTGCTGCACTTGAAAGCAAACAAATTCGCATGGATCAGCAAGTACCAGTGTCACCCTATGCCTGGAAGGCCGAAGGCTCGCGCATGTTTATCGAGCCAAACAAGCCTGTGACAGTTGAAGAGCTGCTATATGGTGTCATTGTGCAATCAGGCAACGATGCAAGCCGTGCGATTGCAGAACTGCTGGCTGGTGATGAAAACAATTTTGCAACGCTGATGAACCAGCAAGCCAAGCGACTGGGCTTGACTGACACGAATTTCAAAAACTCCACGGGTTTGCCCGACCCACAGCACTACACCACGGCACGAGATTTGGGCATTCTGGCCAAGCGAATCATCACCGACTTCCCCGAGTACTACAAGAAAATGTATTCCACCAAGGAATACACGTACAACGGCATTCGCCAACCGAACCGCAACCGCCTGCTGTGGATTGACCCATCCGTAGACGGTATGAAAACCGGCCACACTGAATCAGCTGGCTATTGCTTGGTCAGCTCGGCCAATCGCACATTGCCCAACGGGGTGAATCGTCGCCTGCTGTCGGTGGTGCTGGGCACCACATCAGACCAGGCGCGCACCCAGGAAAGCCTGAAGTTGATGAATTATGGCTATCAGATGTTCGAAACAGTGAAGCTGTATTCAGCCAAACAAGCCATCAGCACCAGCGAAGTTTACAAAGGACAAGCCAAGGAAGTGAAGCTGGGCGTGAACAAAGACCTGTTGATCAACGTGCCACGCGGCATGGCCAAACAATTGAAAGCCACAGTTGAGAAAAAAGGCACCCTGATCGCCCCAATTCCAGCTGGAACCGAACTGGGAAAGTTGAAGCTGACACTAAACGGCGAAACGATTGGTACAGTTCCATTGCTGGCCTTGTCTACGGTTGAAGAGGCTGGCTTGTTTGGCCGCATGGTGGACTCCGCCAAATTGTGGTTTGAAGAGTAAACAATGAACACAGCAACACCCGGTGACGACAAAAAAAGCTTGATTGAATTTCCGACACATTTCCCCATCAAGGTGATGGGAAAGAATGTGCCGGAGTTTTCTCAAGTCATTTGTGATTTGTTGCTCAGCATGAGCCCAGGATTTGATGTGGCAGGCGTGGACATGCGCCCCAGCAGCAAAGGCAACTACTTGAGCCTAACCTGTAATGTTTATGTGAACAACCAAGACGAACTGGACAATATTTACCGCGCTCTGTCTGGGCATGAATTGGTTTCAGTCGTTTTGTAAGTTGATTTGATTTGTAAAAAAGCCGCACCGGTTATTCAATGGTGCGGCTTTTTTTGTGTGTGGCCTTACACGCCGTAACGGCTGCGATATTCCTTCACTTTCTCGTACCAGCCGGCAAGGCGAACATTAGCCGCCTGGCGGGTAAGCAAGTAGCGCAACAGGTCTTGCAGATTGGCAATGGCCAACACCGGGATCCCGTACAGTTGTTCCACTTCCTGAACGGCGGAATGCTGGGTGTCTTGCCCGTCACGCATGCCTTTCTCCATACGATCCAGAGCGATCAAGACCGCCGCAGGTTCGGCGCCATTGGCACGAATGATCTCAACCGACTCGCGCACCGATGTTCCTGCCGAAATAACGTCATCGACAATAACAACCCGACCTTCCAGCGGCGCACCCACAAGGGAGCCACCTTCACCATGGTCTTTGGCTTCCTTGCGATTGAAGGCATAAGGTACGTCGCGACCACGGCGGGCCATTTCCATGGTGGTACCCGCCACCAAAGGAATGCCTTTGTAGGCAGGGCCAAACAACATGTCGAACTGAATTCCCCGCTCAGCGGTTTGTTCGAGCAAGGTTTGTGCGTAAAATTCACTTAGCTTTTGCAACGAAGAACCCGTGTTGAACAAACCCGCATTGAAAAAATACGGCGACATTCTTCCCGCCTTGGTTTTGAATTCGCCAAAGCGCAACACCTGCTTTTCGACCGCAAACTGCAAAAACTGGTCGGAAAGAACCTGCAAATTTTGATTTGAATCGACCACGATCAATCCCTAAAAAACTGACTGCACACAATGACCCGCATTATCTCAGCAAATCTGAATGGAATTCGTTCTGCCCACACAAAAGGGTTTTTCGACTGGATGAACCAAAGCCAGGCCGACGTGGTGTGCGTGCAAGAGATTAAGGCCCACTTGGCTGATCTTGGTCCCGAGCATTTGCAACCCGGTGCGTACAAAGGCTACTTTCAGGCTGCGGAGAAAAAAGGTTACAGCGGCGTGGGACTTTACTGCAAAGTAGAACCAATTGACGTGATTTATGGCCTGAATAACGCCGAATTCGATGCAGAAGGACGCATGGTCACAGCAGAATTCGAGAACATGATTGTTTCGTCGATCTACTTTCCGTCCGGCAGCAGCTCAGAAGAGAGGCAAGAGGCAAAATTCAGGTTTTTAGAGCATTTTGCTGAAATTTTCGACGAATTTGAAAGCAAGAAGAAACCTGTTGTTCTGTGTGGTGACTGGAATATTGCCCACCAGGAAATTGATCTGAAAAACTGGAAGGGCAATCTGAAAAACAGTGGTTTTACGCCAGAGGAACGTGCCTGGATCGGTGACGTGATCAACAAGCGCGGCTGGATCGACGCTTACCGCGTGTTGTATCCCGAAGAAACCGACGGCTGCTACACCTGGTGGAGCAACCGAGGGCAGGCGTATGCCAAGAATGTGGGGTGGCGAATTGATTACCAGATGGTCAGCCCCGCGCTGCGCGATTCGATTCGGGAAGTGAGCGTGTACAAGGGCCAGAAGTTTTCAGACCATGCGCCGTTGATTGCGGATTACGACCACCCGTTGTAACAAGACCGATCAATAGGACTGATGATTCAGGCAAACCCACTGCCGAGTTGACTGAAAACTCAGACACTCAACTTCGCTTTCAGAATCTCATTCACCTGCGCCGGGTTGGCCTTACCACGCGCTGCCCGCATGATCTGGCCCACCAGGAAGTTAAATGACGCCTCCTTACCAGCCTTGTACTCGGCCACTGGCCCAGGATGCGCGGCCAACACGTCGTCGATCATTTTTTCAACAGCACCCGAGTCGGAAATTTGTTCCAAACCCTCGCCTTTGATACATGCATCCACGTCGCTATATTTGCCTTCCCACAAGGCGGCAAACACCACTTTCGCAGTTTTGTTGTTCAAAGTGCCGTCCACCACGCGCTTCACCAAAGCCGCCATCAACACCGGTGTAATCGGCGACTCGGCTGGTGTTTTGTCGTCGCGATTCAAATTGGCTGAGAACTCGCCCAGCAACCAGTTGGCCAAGGGCTTGGCTTTGTCATTGCCTGCGGCAACCAGCGCTGCCTCGAAAAAATTGGTCATTGCGCGGCTGCCTGTAAGCGTAACCGCATCGTATTCACTCAAACCCAAGTCAGCGGTGTAACGCGCCTGCTTTTGGCCTGGTAATTCGGGCATTTCGGCACGAACTTGCTCTACCCATTCCGGCGAAATCACCAAGGGAGGCAGGTCGGGATCTGGGAAATAACGGTAGTCTTCCGAATCTTCCTTGCTGCGCATGGACCGGGTTTCGTTACGATCCGGGTCGTAAAGTCGGGTTTCCTGCTTGATCACACCACCATCTTCGATGATTTCGATTTGGCGCTGCGCTTCATACAGAATGGCGGCTTGCAAAAACTTGAAGCTGTTCAGGTTTTTGATTTCACAACGGGTGCCCAGCTTGCTTTCGCCTTTTGGGCGAACCGACACGTTGGCGTCGCAGCGGAAGCTGCCTTCCTGCATATTGCCATCGCAAATACCAAGCCACGTAACCAGTGTGTGCAAGGTTTTGGCGTAGGCAACTGCTTCTTCGGCCGAACGCATGTCAGGTTCAGTCACAATTTCAAGCAAGGGCGTGCCTGCGCGGTTCAAGTCGATCCCGGATTGGCCGGCGAAATCTTCGTGCAGGCTTTTGCCCGCGTCTTCTTCAAGATGCGCACGAACAAGGCGCACTGTTTTCATTTGGTCGCCCAGCAAAAAGCTGACCGTACCGCCCTGCACCACTGGAATTTCAAACTGACTGATTTGATAGCCCTTGGGCAAATCGGGATAGAAATAGTTTTTGCGGGCGAACACGGAATGCTCGGCCACCTTGGCGCCCACCGCGAGACCAAACTGAATGGCGCGCTGAACTGCCGCTTTGTTCATCACGGGCAACACACCAGGCAGTGCCAAATCCACAGCACAGGCTTGGGCATTGGGCTCGGCTCCAAATGCAGTGCTGGCGCCGGAGAAAATTTTCGATTCAGTTGTTAACTGGGTGTGGGTTTCAAGACCCACCACAATTTCCCATTGCATGGTGCGATCCTTTTAAGATGGAGTACGAAGGTGCCAATCGGTGGCGGTTTGGTAATGGTCAGCCAAGGCCAGCAATTCCCCTTCCTTGAAATAGTTGCCAATCAGCTGCATGCCCACGGGGCGATTTTTATCGCCAAAGCCCACTGGCACGCTCATGCCGGGCAAGCCAGCCAAACTTGTGCTCAGCGTGTAAATATCGGCAAGGTACATCTGCACCGGATCGGCAGATTTCTCGCCCAGATTCCAAGCCACCGTTGGGCTTACTGGGCCAGCAATGAAATCGCACTGTTGGAAAGCAGCCTGAAAATCTTGAGCGATCAAGCGGCGAATTTTCTGGGCCTGCAGGTAATACGCATCGTAATAACCATGTGAGAGCACATACGCACCCACCATGATGCGCCGCTGCACTTCAAGACCGAAGCCTTCACTGCGAGAATTCTCGTACATGGATTTCAGATCGGTGTAGTCGGCCGCGCGGTGACCATATCGCACCCCATCAAAACGAGACAGGTTTGAACTGGCTTCGGCAGGCGCAATCACGTAATAAGCTGGAATGGACAATTCAGTGCGAGGCAAGCTGATGGTCACCAGTGTGGCGCCCATGGATTCGAGCTGCTTTAATGCCGCATCGATTGGGGCACGCACATCGGGGGCTAAACCCTCACCAAAAAACTCTGTGGGTAAACCTACGCGCACGCCTGCCAGCGGCTTTGCAGCATCACCGGTGCGAAGGGGCTTTCCAAAGCCAACGGTGAAGTCTTCATTCACGCCTTGAGAAACTGCGGGGCGCTGCACGCTGGTGCTGTCTTTCGCGTCGAAACCCACCATGGCGTTGAGCACCAAAGCGCAATCGCGGGCACTGTGGGCCATGGGGCCGGCCTGGTCCAGGCTGCTTGCGTAAGCAATCATGCCGAAGCGACTGCAACTGCCGTAGGTGGGCTTGATGCCGGTGATGCCACACAGTGACGCAGGCTGGCGAATTGAGCCACCGGTGTCGGTACCTGTTGAGAATGGCACTACACCTGCAGCCACCGCCACAGCTGAACCGCCAGACGAACCACCGGGCACAGCCAGAGTGTCCCAAGGGTTCAGGCAAGGACCATAGGCACTTTTTTCATTCGATGAACCCATGGCGAATTCATCGCAGTTCAGTTTGCCGATGCTCACCGTACCTGCGGCATTCAAGCGCGACACCACCTCCGCGTCAAAGGGACTTTGGTAACCCGCCAGCATTTTCGAGCCTGCTGTGCTGGTCCAGCCCTTGGTCACGAAAATGTCTTTGTGCGCTGTGGGAATGCCCAGCAAGGCGCTTGTTTCACCTGCAGCCAAACGCGCATCCGCGGCCTTGGCTTGTTCAAGGGTGAGGTCATCGCGAATATCCACGAATGCGTTCAACCTGGATTGCTGGCCCGCTTCGCGCAGGGCTTCTTGGGCCAGTTCAGTGGCACTCGCCTTTCTCTCGTCAAGCAAGGTGCGAAGCGTGGAAATACTTTGAAGTTTGGAAGACATGCTTAAAACCACATTCCAATGTCAGATTTGCAAAATTAGGGGGTACAACTTTTCAATGAACAACTACTCAATTACCTTGGGCACCAAAAACAAACCTTTCTCGGCCGCTGGCGCGTTGGCCATATTGGCGGCGCGGTTGTCAGCTTCAGTTACGGCATCTTCGCGCAAACGCAATGCGATGGGCTGAATCAGTGAGATGGGATGCGCCAAGGGCTCTACGCCTTCGGTGTTTTCACTGCTCAAACGATCGGCCAGTTGCATGATGTTGTTCAATTGTTGCTCAAGGGCCTGGGCTTGCTCAGGCGCCACTTTCAAGCGCGACAAGGCCGCAATTTTTGCAATTTGTCCGGAATCAAGGGACATAAATTTTCTCCGCCGACCAGCAGGCCTGAGCATCGCTTCTAAATGATGCAAAAGCCGCTTGGTGAAAGTCTGTGTTGTTCAAAGTCTGCTTATTTTATAGGTTATCATCGGTAGCTACGCCACTTGACAAGTGAAGTCCCATAAATAGTGGCGAACCGGACAACTTCTAGACAACTTTGAGCTTCGCGGGCTTGGCAGCTCTCCAACTACACAACACAGGTTAGAACATCACCATGTTTGGGTTTCTACGCAGCTACTTATCAAACGATTTGGCCATTGATTTGGGCACGGCCAACACGCTAATTTACGCCCGCACCAAAGGCATCGTTCTCGACGAGCCCTCTGTGGTTGCCATTCGTCAGGAAGGCGGCCCCAACGGTAAAAAAACCATCACCGCGGTTGGCCTGGAAGCCAAACAAATGTTGGGCAAAGTACCGGGTAACATCGAGGCCATTCGCCCCATGAAAGACGGCGTGATCGCCGACTTCACCGTGACTGAGCAAATGCTCAAGCAATTTATCAAGATGGTTCACGAAAGCCGTCTGTTTTCACCCAGCCCCAGAATAATCATTTGCGTGCCCTGCGGGTCTACGCAAGTTGAACGCCGCGCCATTCGTGAAAGCGCATTGGGTGCAGGAGCGTCCCAGGTTTACCTGATTGAAGAACCCATGGCGGCTGCAATCGGTGCTGGCTTGCCGGTGTCTGAGGCATCAGGCTCCATGGTCGTCGACATTGGAGGCGGCACCACCGAGGTGGGCATTATTTCCCTGGGCGGCATGGTGTACGCCGGCAGCGTGCGTGTGGGTGGCGACAAGTTTGACGAGGCCATTATCAGTTACATTCGCCGCAACTACGGCATGATGATCGGCGAACCCACTGCTGAAGCGATCAAGAAACAAATTGGTTCAGCCTTCCCCGGCTCTGAAGTGAAAGACATGGAAGTGACTGGCCGCAACTTGTCCGAGGGCATTCCTCGCCGCTTCACGATTTCATCGAATGAAATTCTGGAAGCTCTGACCGAACCACTGAATGCGATTGTGTCCGCAGTTAAATCTGCACTTGAACAAACACCCCCCGAGCTGGGTGCTGACATTGCAGAACGCGGCATGATGCTTACCGGTGGTGGCGCCTTGTTGCGCGACCTGGACCGCCTGCTGATGGAAGAAACCGGCCTGCCAGTGCATGTGGCTGAAGACCCACTGACTTGCGTGGTTCGCGGTTGTGGCCTGGCTCTGGAACGCATGGACAAATTGGGCACCATTTTCACCAGTGAGTAAGTAACGTAAAACGGTTCGAACTCCGGCTTGTTAAATAGCCCTGCATTGAACCGGCTAAAAGCCTATGGAGTACACACCACCACCGCTGTTCAAACAAGGCCCATCCGCACGCGTGCGGCTGGCCTTTTTTGTCGCGCTCTCGGTGGGTTTGTTGTTTCTCGATTCACGATTTGCTGCCATGGAAGTGGTGCGCAAAGCAGTGGGTACCGTGCTTTACCCCCTGCAAAAAATAGCCAGCCTGCCCATCGAATGGAGCCAGGCTGGCGTTGATTATGCGTCTTCACTTGACACCCTTCAATCTGAAAACAAAACCCTGATTCTCGAGCAACTGCAAGACAAGCAACGCCTGCATGAACTGGAAACCCTGCGCCAGGAAAACGAGAAGCTGCGCAAGCTAATGAATGTGGGCAACACCCTGAAAGTAAAACGCTCCATTCTCAGCGAAATCGTCAGCGACGCGCGCGACCCATTCTCCCGCAAAATAATTATTGGGAAAGGTTTGATTCAGGGTGTGAAAGAAGGCATGCCGGTGATTGATGAACTGGGCCTGCTGGGCCAGGTTACCCGCGCATTTCCAAGCCGAGCCGAAGTCAGCCTGATCACTGACAAAGAACAGATTATTCCAGTTGAAAACCTGCGCAACGGTATCCGCAGTGTGGCCTATGGCGGGCTGGACGGTGGATTGATCGAACTCCGCTTCATGGCGGCGAATGCCGACATTGAAAACAACGATCTTTTGGTGACATCCGGACTGGACGGGGTGTACCCCCGCGGCATTCCGGTGGCCAGAGTCATTCGAGTAGAACGAAATTCGCGTTATGCCTTTGCCAGCATTTTTTGTGAACCCATTGCTGGCGTAGAACGCCACCGTTTTGTGCTGGTGCTTGACACCTTTCGCGAGAAGATTGTTACGGACGCTCAACCTGGCGCGAGCGCACCAACGCCCAGTGGCACCGCCCCCACAACGACAATACCGACAACAAGCCCGCCTGCTGCGAACGTAGCGCCAGCCACCACACCTACCCCCCCAAACACAACGGAGGCTGGCAGTGGCAATTAATCCATTTGGCAACTCCGAAATTTTGCGCCCGGTGAACCCCTGGTTCATTGCATTCTCCTTGCTGGCAGCCCTGCTGTTCAAATTCATACCCATCGACCGAAATTGGGTCACACCCGATCTTTTGGCATTGGTACTGGTGTTCTGGAATATTCGGCAGCCACGACGAATTGGTATTGGCGTGGCCTGGTGCTTCGGCGCAGCAGTGGATGTGCATTCGGCCAGCGTGTTCGGTGAGCATGCACTGGCTTACACCCTGCTTTCCTACTTCGCAATCACCATTCATCGCCGGGTGATGTGGTTTTCTCCAATGATGCAAGCGGCCCACATTTTTCCCTTGCTGCTGGCCGCGCAAGCGATCACAGTTGCTATTCGGGTCATGTTCGGCGGCACATTTCCCGGTGCCTGGATATTTTCGGAAAGCGTGCTGACAGCCGCTTTGTGGCCGCTCACACAGTTCTTGCTGCTCGCGCCACAAAAACTTCCAGAAAACCGTGACAACGACCGTCCGATATGACCGAGTTTAATCACCCAGAACAAGCCATCAAACAGTTCCGGTTTCGGTTGTTTCTGGCCGGGCTCTTTGTGGTGCTGTTGTTCCTCGTGTTGGTGGCGCGCTTGCTGTGGTTGCAGGTGATCAGCTACGACAAATATCAATCCAAAGCCGAAGACAATCGAATTACCATTGTTCCGCTGGTTCCAAACCGCGGGCTGATTCTGGATCGCAATGGTGTGGTGCTTGCCAACAATTACTCTGCTTACACGCTCGAAATTACGCCCTCGAAAATCGACAATCTCAACGAAATGATCGATGAGCTGGGCAAGATTGTTGAAATTTCAGCACTGGATCGCAGACGATTCAAAAAACTGCGGGCTGAATCAAAACGATTCGAGTCGATTCCGATTCGCACACGCCTCACCGATGAAGAAGTGGCGCGTTTCGCGGTACAAAGCTTCCGCTTCCCCGGCGTGGAAATTCGTGCACGCCTGTTTCGCCAGTACCCCTACGGCCCCCATGCAGCGCACCTGCTGGGCTACATCGGTCGAATTTCTGCACGAGACCAGGAACGGATCGAAGAACTGGACCAAACCAACAACTATCGAGGCACCGCCTATATTGGCAAAGACGGCCTGGAAAAGCGCTATGAAACCCAACTCCATGGGCGTACCGGTTTTGAAGAAGTAGAAACCTCGGCGGGTGGCCGTGCGGTGCGTGTTCTGTCGCGATCACCCGCAGTGCCAGGTGAAAACCTGATGTTGTCTATCGATATTCGCCTGCAAGAGGCGGCCGAGAAAGCGCTGGAAGGCAAACGAGGGGCTTTGGTGGCGATCGACCCGCGCAACGGCGACATTCTAGCCATGGTGAGTGCGCCAAGCTTTGATCCCAATCTGTTCGTGGAAGGCATTGATTCCGAAAACTGGAAGCTGCTAAATGAAAGCATCGACCGCCCCTTGCTGAACCGCCCTTTGGCGGGCACCTACCCGCCTGGCTCTACATTCAAACCCTTTATGGCCCTGGCCGCACTGGAACGAGGCTTTCGCACCGCATCAAGCACGCTGCGCGACCCCGGCTACTTTGATTTTGGTTCACGCCGGTTCATGGATGACAAAATTGGTGGGCACGGCATGGTGGACATGTACAAGTCGATTGCCGAGTCTTGCAACACCTACTACTACATGCTGGGCAGCGAGATGGGCATCGACATTATTTCGGAGTTCATGGGGCGTTTTGGTTTTGGATCGCGCACTGGCATCGACCTGGACGGCGAGCGCACAGGCGTGCTGCCCTCTCGGGAATGGAAAGCGGGTGCATTCAAAAAAGCCGAAGCACAACGCTGGTACTCGGGTGAAACCATTTCTGTGGCCATTGGGCAAGGCTACAACAATTACACACCATTGCAATTGGCCCATGCCACAGCGGTGCTGGCCAGTGGCGGCATGAATGCGACACCCCGGCTGGTTCGGGCCTTCCAGAACCCGGTCAGCGGCCAGGTGACCGAAAAACCGTTGGAAGCTTTTAAACAGCTAAACTTGCAACAACGCCATGTTGATTCAGTCAAGCTGGGTATGCGGGGAGCCGTACTCGAAGGCACGGCCCGGGGTGTTTTCAAGGACGTAAGCTATGAAGTGGCGGGCAAAACAGGAACTGCGCAGGTGTTTGGACTAAAACAAGGCGAAACCTACAAAGACCGAGCGGCCTCGGCAGAACGGCTGCGCGACCACGGTTGGTTTATTGCCTTTTCGCCCATGGAGCAACCACGCATTGCCTTGGCTGCAATCGTAGAGAACGGTGGATTTGGCAGTCAGTCGGCCGCGCCAGCCATTAAGAAAGTGCTAGACACCTACTGGCAAATTGAAGCGGAGAACGACCCCTCAATTGGATTGCCCACCCCCCAGGTGTCTGAGCAAACTGCCAACCCAACGACCAGCAGGGAGTCCCGGCCGTGAACCGAACCCGCGCTATTCAACGCGAGCCCATTTGGCCACGCATCAAACCATTCCTGACTGTGTTTGACCCGGTGCTCAGCACCATTTTGCTGTCGCTTGTCGTGTTCGCCCTGATCACCCAGTACAGCGCTGCATTTGATTTCGAGGGTCGATTTATCGATCATTCGCGCAACTTGTTGATTGCATTTTTGGTGATGTGGGTAACCGCCAACCTGAAACCCCAGTTTTTGATGCGAATCGCCGTGCCGCTTTACGTGGTGGGTGTCGTTTTACTGGTTGCTGTTGAATTGTTTGGTGACATATCAAAAGGCGCGCAACGTTGGCTGAATCTCGGCTTTGTCCGGATTCAACCCTCTGAGATCATGAAGATTGCCATGCCACTGATGCTGGCCTGGTTTTTCCAGCAGCGGGAGAATGTATCAGGCTGGCGAGAATTCGCCGTGGCATCCATTATTTTGGCCATACCCGGTGTTTTGATTTTGAAACAACCTGACCTAGGCACTGCCTTGCTGGTGCTGGGCTCAGGCTTCTTTGTCATTTTTTTTGCAGGTTTGTCATGGAAAGTGATGGCCTGGCTCACTGGATTGTTTCTGGCCAGCCTACCCCTATTCTGGACACTGATGCACGACTATCAGCGCCAGCGGGTGCTCACCTTGCTAGACCCCACACAAGACCCACTTGGCAAGGGTTTTCATATTATTCAATCCACAGTGGCCGTGGGCTCGGGTGGATTTACCGGCAAAGGTTTTTTGCAGGGCACCCAAACACACCTTGAGTTTATTCCCGAACGTACCACCGACTTTATTTTTGCGGTGCTTGCTGAGGAGTTTGGCCTGCTCGGCTGCCTGGTGCTATTGACGCTTTACACCTGCCTGATTGTGCGAGGCCTGGTCATTGCAGGGAATGCCCCCACTCTGTTTTCTCGTCTAATGGCTGGTGCCATGGCCTTGATTTTCTTCACGTATGCGTTTGTCAATATTGGCATGGTCAGTGGTATTTTACCCGTGGTAGGCGTGCCCCTGCCCCTGATGAGTTACGGGGGTACCGCCATGGTGACTTTGGGCATGGGTGCCGGTATTTTGATGAGCATTCAAAACACCAAAAAATTGATTCAAACCTGAAGGCCTTGCCATGATTAACGCAAGCAAAGCCTGGTTGCAAAACGCCTTGCCAGTGCAGTTCCAACCCTTCATCAACCGCTGGCGCGACAATACCAGCGCACCCGCCCACCAATTTACCCCGTGGCTGCTCAATGGCGAGCACCTGGGCTATTGGGACAAGCAACACCAACAAACCCTCGAGAATGTATTCAATGCTGCGGGCCTGAGCTGCACGGGTACCCACCACGGAATTGAGTGCACCCACACCACTGGGCCGCAGGTACTGAGTGCCAAGCTGGCCACCGCTGGCAACATGCTACAGGCCTTGGGCCTGGTGCATGGCTGGCGGCATGAAGAGCAGCTGGTGATGAATTCGCAGGGTGAAGTAGTGGCCACCGCAGAGCGGGCCTTGTTCAAAACGCTGGGTTTTCGCAGCCGCGCCGTGCATGTTCACGTGAAAAACCACAAAGGCTGTGTTTGGACGGGTGTGCGCTCCATGAGCAAGCATGAAAACCCCGGCATGCTGGACAACCTGGCAGCAGGCGGCATTGCCAGCGCCGAAAGTGTCGACAGCACACTGTGGCGTGAACTGTACGAGGAAGCCGGGCTGAATTCAGACGATTTTGCCTGGATTGAACCTTTACCCCCGCATGAACTGGTGTTAAGCCGCCCCTTGCTGTATGGTGGCTGGCATCACGAAACAGTCATTTTGTTTCATGGCCAATTAAAGCCGGGGCGACGCCCCAAAAACCGCGATGGCGAGGTCGGCGCATTCCAGTTAATGACGCCCAATGCCTGCGTTGAAGCCATCAACGCCTGGCAATTCACCCCCGATGCAGCCCTGTGCTGTGCACTGGGCCTGGCCACCGCCAAATAAACACGAAAGGAATAAACATGTTGTTGGGTTTAAAAGCCGCCACGTACCGGATTGGTACGACGGTGCTGCTGGATCAGGTTGATTTTTCAATTGAAGAACGTGAGCGCGTTGCCCTGGTAGGCCGCAACGGCACCGGGAAAAGTACACTGTTTCGCATTCTGACGGGCGAAACCACGCCTGAAGATGGCCTGGTGATCAAGCAGGACGGTTTGCGCATGACTTGCCTTGAGCAGGCCGTACCCCAAGAACACGACGACACCATTTTTGATGTAGTAGCGCAAGGCTTTGGCGCTTTGGGCAAGCACATCAGCATTAGCCGCACACTGGGCCCGCTGGATCATGATTCTTTGACACCCGCACAAGCCAAAGTGCTTGAAGAAGCCCAACATGAATTGAGCGAACACCACGGCTGGCACCTGGAAAGTGAAGTGGATCAAATGCTGAGCCGCATGAAGTTGCCTGCGGATTTGCCCTTTGCCAAGTTGTCGGGCGGAATGAAGCGCAAGGTGATGCTGGCCAAGGCCATGGTCAGCAATCCCGATGTGCTGTTGCTGGATGAACCAACCAACCACCTGGACATTCCCAGCATTGAATTGCTGGAAGAGCAGATTCGCCAATTCAAAGGTGCAGTCATTTTTGTCAGCCACGACCGTTCATTCATGCGCAAGCTGGCCACAAGGGTGTGCGACCTGGACCGCGGCATGCTAAAAAGCTGGTCGGGCGGTTACGAAGGTTTCTTGAAGGGCAAAGCTGAATTCATGCACGCGCAGGAAAAGGCCCATGCGCTGTTCGATAAAAAACTGGCTGAAGAAGAAGTGTGGATTCGCCGTGGTATTGAGGCGCGACGCACCCGCAACGAAGGCCGCGTGCGCGCCCTGATGGAAATGCGCAAGCAGTTTTCTGACCGCCGCAATGTCGTGGGTACTGCAAAAGTGCAGGTGCAGGAAGCGGAGCGCAGCGGCAAAGTGGTCGCTGAATTAACCGACATCAATAAGCAGCTGAGTGACTTGCCAATTTTGCGCAACTTCACCAACACCATTTTACGCGGCGAAAAAATCGGTTTTCTGGGCCCCAACGGCATAGGCAAAACCACGGCACTGAAAGTACTACTGGGGCAGTTGCCACCCGATTCAGGCCACATCAAGTTGGGCACAAAACTGGAAATTGCCTACTTCGACCAGTTGCGCAGCCAGTTCAATGAAGAAGACACTGCAGTTGAAATTATTGGTGCTGGCAAGGAATTCATCACGATTGACGGTCAGGCCAAGCACGTGATCGGCTATTTGCAAGACTTTTTGTTCACGCCCGACCGTGCCCGCCAACCCGTGCGCAGTTTGTCGGGTGGTGAGCGCGCCAGGCTGATTTTGGCGCAGTTGTTTTCAACGCCCTCGAACGTGATGGTGCTGGACGAACCCACCAACGACCTGGACATTGAAACGCTGGAATTGCTGGAAGAAAAACTGATGGCTTACCAGGGCACGCTGATTTTGGTGAGTCACGACCGGGAGTTTTTGAACCAGATCGTGACCCGCTGCCTGGTGTTTGAGGGCAATGGTGTGGTCGGCGATTACGTGGGGGGTTATGACGACTGGTTGCGCCAGCGCACCACTGACCCATGGACCAATGTGGGCAAAGAACGTTTTGAGGTGAAGGCTGAACCTGCAGCCCCCGCAGTGGCCGCGCCCGCGACACCTGCAAAGAAAACCAAAAAACTGGGCTACAAAGAACAACGCGAGCTGGAAATGCTGCCCGCCCTGATCGAGAAACTGGAAACGGAACAGGAAGCACTGGTGGCAAAAATTGGCGACCCCAATTTTTATCAACAAGAAGCCAGCGTGGTCACTCAAGCTCAAGCCCGCATGGTTGAACTGGAAAATGAACTGCTGGCAGCGTATGCCCGTTGGGAAGAACTGGACGGCTAAGGACGAATTCGGCTGGGTTGACCTTGCGTGGTCAATTCCATGCCCAAAGATTCCCACACCTCATTGGCTTCCTTGAAGGCTTTGGCCAGTTGCAGGCGCATGCCGTAAAACAACTTCGCCTCGGGCATGGTGCCCGCTGTGTCTGGCACCCGTGCCTCCAGCAGGCTGCGTGCAGTTTCTTCACTGGCAATGTGAAAACTGCCACTGACCACGCGGCCACCGGTCAAGCGCCGTACTTCCCAAGTGAAACTTTGACCCCACTCGAATTTGGCAGCAGGCGGCAAGCTCACATACTCGCTCTCCAGAGGCTCCACCCAAAATCGCTTGCCTTTTGAATCAAATAACATCAAGTTGCCTTCCCGAGGCAAGTCGCCCTGAAATACAAATTCCGGGTTACGGGTCAATAGCAGCGATCCGTCAATGGGTCGCAAAACACGAAGGGACTTGTCTTCGGTCGCTTCAGCTTTCTCACCTTTAACCGGCAACACACCGCGCGGGCGGGCATACAGGTTGATCCATTGATCAATCAAATCCAGATGCGCTTGTTCGACTGGAAACACTTTTACAGCAGGCCCACTGAGCACGCGAACAGTGTCGGCAATCACCTTGAGTTGGGCAGGGCCGTTGTACACCCGGCGGTTGCCGGTGTTCAACACCAGCACTGAAAAACGTTGCCCCTTGGGCACTGCAACTGTATGACCATGCAACAGGCGCTGGGTGGGAAGGGCGCTGTATTGCTGACCTTTTGGATTGGAAACGACCACTTTGTCGGAGGCGGCCAGCACAAAAACAACAGGCTCATTGGCCTGTGCCACCCCAGCAAACAACAGGCCGGCAACAAAGGCACGCTTTAACCACACTTTCAATACCACCCCACCAATGACAAACCCACACCCAAATAATCGGATTTGTAATTGTAATCAATCAGGCTTTCGCCATAGCCAGTGAAGTATTGCAAATGGCCACGCAAATTACTGGTCAGGGGGAAAGCCCAGTCGAACTGAACCGCCCCCCGAGACTCATCGCCACCTCGAAAATTATGCCGGGTCAGTAGCGAATATTCATGGCCATTGTGCTTGTGGACCAGCAGCATGTCGCCACGACCCATGAAGTCGCTGATGTCAGGGTTGTCATCTTCAGCGGCATCTTCGGCAATGCGTAACCAGGGCCGAAATTGAACCATGGTGTTCTCGCGCTCAAACCCGACCATGCCGATCAAGCGATTCCAGGATCGCGACAGCGGCAAAGCCCGTCCGTTGGACTGATGGTTCAGACTCAAGCCCAGCAAGCGTGGCTCCCAACCCGTGGCTTCCCTGAACTCGCTCCAGCTGGAACGCCAGGTGAAAATCAGTTCTGGTTCGTAGTTGGTTTCCCGGAATGGGCGGGAGATGTCCTGATTCATGACCTGCCAACGACTGGATTGCGTGTAGCCGAACCACAAGTCGCCATTGTCACCAAACATGTTTTCCATCACTTTGGTTTTCAGGCTAAGCTGGAACTTCAACTCGTTGCGGTCCAGATTCTCGGGTGCGTCTCCCGGCTGCACTGTGTTGGCGGGGTTCGGGCTGGTGGGGCGAATGTTCGGTGATTTGTTGTGATACACCGGCAACAGGTAAACCGGCTGGTAAGGGCGAATGGAGAAGGTACCCCGTTTGGCTGAAGGGGCAAGCTCCCAACGGCGATCCAGCCAGCTCAAGGTGGTGTCTTCGCTGCGTTTGTACAACAACAGCCCGCCATCAATGGCTGCAGCTGCTTCAGGAGCGGAACCATCTTTGACCACCAGGCTTCTGCCTGTGGCATCATCAAAGCAACGCAGGCGAAGTTGGTCGTCCTCAAGAAAAAGGCAAGCCCGGAGTGCTTCTTCATCCAGGGTTTTATTTTGAATGTCCTGGGCGTTGGCCCAGCCGCCCAAGCCGAAAAGGCCCAGCGCTACAAGTAGGGATTTATTCATAATCGCGTACTGCATCAAGCTTGGTTGGCTAGATACTCTCACATTTGGTTACAATTCTTAAATGGTTTCATTCCGCTTCAAAAAATCGTCGGCAAACAAAGACACTTCCACCAGTGGGCAGGGTCGCGAGTTCACCATTGACGAACTGGCGCGCACCGCCAATACGACAGTGCGCAATGTGCGCGCCTATCAAGACCGGGGTTTGTTGGCCCCGCCCGAGAAACGTGGGCGCGTGGGTTTTTACAACGAAGACCACTTGTCACGGCTCAAGCTTATTGGGCAAATGTTGGGGCGCGGTTACACCCTGAGCAACATTCAGGAAATGCTGGACGCCATTGACAAGGGTTACGACCTACGCCAGCTGCTGGGTTTAACGCATGCGATTACCAGCCCGTGGACAGACGAAATTCCGAAGAACTACAACCCCGTGCATTTGGCCACCATGTTTGGTACCAGCCTTAGCCGTGGCGCCTTGGCCAAAACAATTGAGTTGGGTTTGCTAGAACCCGATGGTTTGCGTTACCGTGCGCCAAGCCCGAAAATTTTGCATGCCGGTGCTGAAATGGCCAGTGTAGGTTTGCCCTTGCTCGACCTGCTGGATTTGATTGCATCGCTGCGTGGGCACCTTGAAAGTTTTTGCGACCAAGCGGTTTCGCTGTTTGTAAAAGAACTGGATCAATACGGCGACAACCTGCCACCCAAAGAAGAATTGCCCAGGCTTGCGCAACTGATCTGGAAGATTCGCCCGCTGGCCATGACCGCCATCGAATCGGAAGTGTCACGGGCTCTGCAAAAGTCCGCCAGCAAGTTTGTGGATGAACGAATTGTGGGTTTGATCGATAAAATGGCTGAGGAAATGCCCAGCAATCCTGCGCTTCAACCCACCGGCTGGATACCACCGGACACCCCCGCCACAGGCGAAGACAAGAAATAAACCTGCAGGTTTACAGCAACAAAAGCAAGCGATTGCCGTGCTGATTCTGTTTGGCCTGGTACACGAAGCGTTGTGACACCATGCGCATGAAGGCCAGACCCATGCCACCTTCGGGCAAGTCGCCCAAACTCAGATCGTCTTGAAATGAGTGCTCGTGGTGCATCGTGTCAAGCACATGGGCGGGAATGCAACTGCCATGATCTTCAATCAACACACCCACCCCGTGCTGAAACGCAAGCACAGTGAGCTGTGCAGGATCGGGGCGTTTGTCTTTAAAACCATGCAACATGACGTTGGTCAAGGCCTCCGACACCACCAGATCCGTGTTGTAACAAACCTCCTCGGTGTAGGCCAGTTCTTCGACAAAGGCCCGCACGGCTCGGCTTAATACACCAATATTGACGGTATCCGCCACGGCAGTAAATGCGGTGTAATTCAGAAACTCACCCAGCTTGAATGCTTGCTCGTGCGATGAAAACTCGTCTTGCAGAGCCAGGCCGACTTGCACGAACTCATCGACCAATTCAGAGACACGCGCAGACTGCAAGGTGATGCGCTGGACTTCAAAACTTTCACGCCACTGAATACCCAGCAATGAAAGGTCGCCCTGGATGCTCTCTTCTTTCCGTCCAGAATCGAGTAGGCGCGAAAACTCGCGGGTTAGAACATGCCCCTGTGTGTCATCGAGCAATACAGATTGTTGCCAAACTTGTGCGTTGGGTACGCCCAAGGTTTTGGCACACTCGCGCGGATAAAAATAAAGACGACTGCCAGGCACGATCACACCTTGGTAAATAACATGCCCCGCTCCGGAAGCTTGCGCTGGTTCGCCCTGTGTACCCAAAAACGCAGGGGCCAAGCCGGGCTGCGCCATGACCATGGCCCACTCGCCAATGCCCGCGACCAGCAGGGTGCCTTGATCAAGATTGATCAAACCGTACAACAAATCAAATTGTGGCGGCTCGTCTTTCAGAGACGGCGAAATGCTTGAGAGTTGGGCCAATACCTGCTCGGGGCTGGCCAGGTAACGCCGAATTTTTGAACTGGTTTCTTCCACGGGAAACAGCACTCGTGTGGCCCGCGCCATTGAGAACCACCGAGCCAATGCCATGGTTTGCAAGGCTGTGGCTGTGTCCTGGCCGGCCATGTTCAACATGAAAAAACCATGCTCGTTGGCTTGGGTTTCAAGCAAGCCCATTTGTTTGCCGCATACATAGCCTTGCGGCTGATAAATGGTTTGAATCGCGAACGGCCAGGGATCTTGTTTGCTTTTGGGCAACAAGGCCCGCTGGATGCGGGACACCTCACGCATGTCGCGTTGCAAGGCTTCATACAGCTGGCTAAGTTCAGTGTGCCTGCGCTCGAGCCCCATGTGCAAATCTGCAATTCGCTCGGCAGTTTTCAGGCGCACTTTCAACTCGCCAGGGTTGACTGGCTTGGTCATGAAGTCGTCTGCGCCCACACGCAAGCTGTTCAAAAGGTCGTCGCGACTGGCGTAGCCCGTGATCATGATGATGTAAGTGTAGGCATTTTGCTTTTGGGCGCGCACTTGCTCACACAATTCAATGCCGCTCATGCCAGGCATGTCCCAATCGGTCAGCACAAAGTCGGGCTGGTGTTTTTCAATCAGAGCCAGCGCTTCATGGCCATTCTTGGCGGAATGCACGGTGTAACCCCAACTGTGCAACATGGCCTCGAAAATTCTCAAAAAGCTGCGAGAATCGTCGACGATGACAATCGATTTTCCCACCTGTTCCGGCCGCGATGCAGGCCGACGTTCCTGAATTTCCTGAAGTCGAAACACCAGTTCGGGCACCTGCCGATCGGTATCCACCACATCGCATTGATCCAGAACACCAGGGCGTGGGGCGAGCATCAGGATAGATACATCATCCTCGAAACCTTTTTGCGCAATGACCGAGCCACCCCAATGCTGAACACGCATTTGAATACGTTCGGGCAAATCGGACCAGCGGCCCTGAGTGCTTTGCTGATTGACAAACTCAAGCAGGCGTTCTTCACCAAACGCCTCGGAGCTGGCAGACAACACTTCGGTCACACCATCGGAATACAGAATCAGGGAGTCGTCATCACCCAGCGTCAGCTCAATGTCTTCGAAGTCATCAAAGTCAAACAATCCGACAGGGTACCCACCACTGCCCAGCACTTCGGCCTGTTTTCCGGCCGACAACAGCAAGGGGGAGGGGTGGCCAGCCTGGCACAGGGACACCCGTCGATTGGCGGTGTTGAACACACCGTAAATCATGGTGAAATAGGAAAGATCAGATTCGGTTTGCTGAAACAAACGGTTCAGGCGCGCCACTACGTCGCGAGGACGCGAGACCAAACGTTGACCATCTGAACCAAACCGTCCTTCAAACACAATGCTGGTGGCGGAGCGATCTGCAAACATTTGTACCAGTTGCATGGACTTGACTGCGGCAGGTATGCCATGGCCGGACACGTCGAGCAGGTAAAAACCATACACATCGCGTTGCAGCTCGAACACCTGAAGGTGATCGCCCGATACATACTTGGACGGCACAGACAGCCACTGGTAGTTCAAGCCCTGAAAGGGACTTTGCGCCTCAGGCAGAAAACTGCGTTGAAGGCCGGACACCGCACGGAGGTCTTGCGCAATTACATCGTGGGCTCGCACCAGTTCACCGGTTTTGCGAGCCAGCCGTGCCTGAAGTTCAATTCGACGAACTGCCGACTGCAGGCGCGCTTCCAGCTCATTGCCATCCACTGGTTTGGTAAGCACGTCGTCTGCGCCGGCATCGAGTGCCTTGATGAGAAACTCTTCATCATTTTGAGCCGACATCAAAATGATGTAGGTGTACTGCCCCAAATCCAATTGGCGCAAAGCCACACACAACTCGGTGCCCTGCATGCCGGGCATCTGCCAATCGGCCAACACCAATTGGAAGCGATCACGCTCCACCAGTTCAATGGCTTCTTGACCGCTTGCCGCAAACTCAACCGGATAACCCCACTTGGCCACCATGTGAACGAAGAGATTTCGCTCAACCACAGAATCATCAACAACCAGAATTCGAGGCAACAGTTTGTTGGGGTCGTGGTCCGTCACAATCAATTAAGCCTGCTGCAGAAAGGCAACGGCCTTGGGCATGTCGTCCAGCAGGGAAAACTGTCGGTCCATGCGCGACAGCTCAAACATCATTCGCACTGATTTGTTCATGCCAACCAAGGCCAGCTTGCCTTGATGATTGGTGATGTTTTTCAGCAAAGCCACCAGGGAACCCAAACCACCTGAGTCCACCAGTTTGACGGCCCCAATGTCCAAAGCGAATTTTCGTGTGGCGTCCAGCTTGGACACCACCGAATTGCGAATGATGGTTCCCACTGCACTGTCCAGTCGAACTGCGTCTACACGCAGCACGAAAATATCCCCCACCTCTTCTGTCGAAACCATGTTGTTCGCCCTAAACTGTTAATTCTCTTTTCTTAAAGTGTGCTCTTTTAGACACTTCGCGCAATAATTGGTTAAAACAAGCTCTAGAAAATGAGCATATACAAAAACAATAGGATAGCGTGTGAACCTATGCTGCATACTTTTTAAAAGATTGACAAATATTGTTCAATTATTTTCAAGTGCAGTAATTTAGGCAGGCCATTATTGAAAACCTGTTCTTATATTCAAGTCGACCAGCGAACCAATTTATGCGACACCTACTACCCCTAGCCTTATTCCTATTTTGCCTGACTGGGTTCACACAAGAAAGCGGAGCACCCACAACAGCGTCCGCCAATGTAGAAACTGCACCGGCCGTTGAACGAACCCGCACACTGACCTTTGCCCAAATGGGGCAACCAAACGGGGTTCGGTTGAGCGGGGTCAACCGCTTTGTGGACTTGAATTCAGGCATACGCTTGGACGAATTGGTGACACGCGCCAACCTTAGCTTGCGAGTGTTGTACCCGCAGGGCATGCGCCATGACCAATCTTTTGTACGCGTGTATGTGAACAACCAGCTTTCGGGTATATCGCAGCTGAGTGTGGCACGGGCTGGTGTACCGCACACCGTGGAAATTGACCTGGACCCACTGTTGTTTTCTGATTTTGCGACCATTCGCGTTGAATACGACGGCACCTACGACAGTGAATGTGTGGACCCGGGCAACCCAACCCTGCGTTTTGACATTCGCCCTGAGAGCACCTTAACGATTGGATCCACACCACTGAATCTGGTGAACGACCTTGCCCTGTTGCCAGCGCCATTTTTCGATCCCCGTGACAATCGGAAACTGCGACTTCCACTCGTGCTGCCCCTGGAGCAAACCGAAGCCAGCATGAAAGCCGCGGGTATTCTGGCCTCGTGGATGGGTGCCCAAGCCTTTTACCGGCAAGCTGAATTTGAGCTACTCGATGCTGCATCGCCAACGCGTCACACCATTATTCTGACCAAGGGTAAAAAAATGCCCGAGGGAATGAGCGAGGCGGACATTGAAGGCCCCTCATTGATGATTGTGAGTGCCAAAGAAAACCCCTGGATAAAGCACCTGTATGTGATGGGCCGCACCGACGAGGAGCTGCTACAAGCGGTGTATGGGTTGGTGATTGAAGGACAGGTGCTGAGCGGCCAGAAGGCCTTGGTGAAAAAAGTAGACTTGGGCGCACCACGCAAGCCTTACGATGCGCCACGCTATGTGCCCACCAACCGCCCTGTACGCTTTGGTGAACTGATTGATTTTCCGGGACAGCTGGAGGTCAGTTCTGAAAAGCCACGCGCCAGCATCAATTTGCGCCTTCCACCCGATTTGTTCAGTTGGGCAGGTCGCAACATTCCGATGGATTTGAAGTACCGTTACACCGCACCCTCCCGTTGGAATGATTCGCTGCTGAACATTGAAATCAACAACTCGTTGATTCAATCCTTCCGTCTGGCACCACGCTCGGAACAGGTACAAAACAAAATCAACATTGACTTGCTGGGCCAGGCCGAATTGACCAGTGAAGAAGCGTTGCAAATTCCGGCTTTCCGCGTGGGTGGCAACAACGAACTGGCCTTTGCATTTGGTTTTATGGCGGAGGGTGGCGGCTCTTGCACACGGGTATCGCAAGTTGCAAGGGGATCTATCGATCCGGAATCAACCCTGGATTTCTCGAACCTGCCTCACTACACCCGCATGCCGAACCTGACCGCGTTTGCCAACGGCGGTTACCCCTTCAGCATCATGGCAGACCTCTCGGATACAGCCATTGTGCTACCCGCCAACCCCACACCATTGGAAATTCGGTCCTATCTAAACGTGATGGGTCTGTTTGGTCAATGGACCGGGTTGCCCGCCACACGCACCAGTTTGATTGTTTCTGACAAGCCCGAGACGATTGGCAGCAAAAACTGGCTGGCCCTGGGCACCAGCGATCGCTTGGGCTGGTTAAATACAGCCAACATGAACTTGCCGATGGTGCTGAACGCCACGGAACGCAGCATGGGTCTTCCACCCGCCATTCAATGGTTGAAGGGCTTGTGGCAAAGCGACACCGAATTACAACCCAGCGACAGCGCCCGTGCATTGATTCAAACTGCGGGTTCACTGGGTGCAATTATGGGATTCGAGTCGCACCTTGCACCCAAAAAGGCGGGGCTGGTCGTGACCGGTACAGATCAAGACAGCTTTGAGCGCGCCGTGGCTGCACTGTCAGATTATGGCGATGTGGCAAAAATCAAAGGCAGTGTGAGCCTGATCCGCGGCGATGATATTCAAAGCTACAGCTTGGGCGAAACCTACATCAGCGGCGCACTGCCCTGGTGGCTGCGTTTGCGCATTGCGTTTTCCGAATACCCGGCCTTGATCGCGGTGGGTGGTGCGCTGGCTGGGGTTATTTTGGCGATCCTTGCATTTGGCTGGCTCTCTGGCCGGGCATCGCGCCGCACAAAAGGCAATTGAACATGGTCTTCTGGCGTCATTGTTTACAACGCCTTGGGCAGGTGACTGTGTTGCTTGCCGCCACCACCGCCTGTAGCGCTACGCCTGCACAAGCCTGGCCCGCATGGGACGGTTTCAAGAGTGCCTTTGTGAGCGACGATGGGCGAGTGATTGACCGCAGCCAGGAAGACCTGCGCACGGTGTCGGAGGGGCAGTCCTACGCCCTGTTTTTTGCCCTGGTGGCGCAAGACAAAAAAGCATTTGACGCCGTATTGCAATGGACTGAGAACAACCTGAGCGCGGGCGACCTGGGCAAACAGTTGCCCGCCTGGATTTGGGGAAAAAAGGGTGAAAGCTGGGGCGTAATTGATGCCAACAGCGCATCAGATGCTGACCTGTGGATTGCGTACGCTCTGCTTGAAGCAAGCCGGGTGTGGTGCAACCCAAACTATGCCGACAAGGCGCGTGCGCTCGGCGATTTAATTTTGAATCAGGAAAGTATGGAGGTCAGCGGCCTCGGTTTGAGTATATTGCCGGGCCACACTGGTTTTGTGCTGGACAACGGCGCAGTGAAACTGAACCCCAGTTACCTGCCACCTTTCATGATGGCCCGATTTGCCAATGCTTGGGCAGACGACACCCGTTGGGCGCAAGTTTACCTGGCCAGCCAGAAGTTGCTGCTGGACACCGGCCGAACAGGGCAGTATCCAGACTGGGTGCTGTACAACAACGGTGAAATGAGCTTACCCGAGGACGAACAACGCGGCGATTACGATGCCATACGCACTTATTTGTGGATTGCGATGAGCAGTGAAAGTGACCCCACCACAGCGCCTTTGCTGAGGCAACTGTCGCCCTTAACAGCCCTGCTGCTGAAACGCCAGAACATGCCCGAATGGTTTGAACCACAGAGTGGAAAGTTTTCCGCGACACGCGGGCCTGCTGGTTTTCAAGCCGCCATGGCACCCTTGCTTCAAACCATGGGCATGCCCGAACTTGCGAAAAAATTTCATGCTCAAAGCCTGAAGACGCCTGACAAAGAAGCGTGGCTTAAATATGGTTATTACAACGGCGCCTTGAGCCTGTTTGCTCAAGGATATATGGACAAGTTTTATCGATTCAATTCGCTGGGCGAACTGCTGCCCCGTGGCAAAGAGGTTAAAAGCTGTGGCTAAGCGCAAACACAATTCTGACCTGCGGGCCTGCACACTTGCGTTGGCGATTCAAGCCAGCTTTGTGGCGATACCCTTGGTATTGCCAGCGCAGGCCTTTGCCAATGTGAATGCACAGCAAACCAATATTCGCGCACTCAGTGAAAAGGGCGTGTATTGGTACGAACGTTTCCGATTCGACCTTGCGGCACAGTCTTTCAACAAAATACTGTTGATTGAACCTACCAATGCCTCTGCCCTGCGCTGGCAGGGTTTGATTGACCTTGCGCGAGGCGATGTGCAAGCGGCCAATGTGTGGCTGGGCAAACTGCAACTGGTGCATGGCAATAACCCGTTTTCCATTGAATTGCAGCAAGCCATTGCATTGGCCTCTGACAAGCGACAACAGTTTGCCGAGTTGCGCTATTTGGCCGACAGCGAACAAACACCCGCCAACCTGCCCCAACGACTTCGTCAGTTGTTTCCCCAGCCACCTTTGGGTGAAGCCGCAGTGCAAATTTATCGCTTGATGAACCGCACACCGGAGGGGCGCACATATGCCC
This sequence comes from Limnobacter sp. UBA3528, assembly GCF_002377005.1. Classification (NCBI taxonomy): domain Bacteria; kingdom Pseudomonadati; phylum Pseudomonadota; class Betaproteobacteria; order Burkholderiales; family Burkholderiaceae; genus Limnobacter; species Limnobacter sp. UBA3528. The sequence continues at coordinate 50,023 of NZ_DFOZ01000052.1, forward strand.
GTGGGCAAGTGACCGAATTGGCGAAACAGTACCCGGACGACCGGCGTTACAGAACCCTGCTGGCCGAATTGGGTGGCGCAGGTGCCAGCACGCTTGCACAAACACCTGGCTCGGCACAAGCCACCCGTCGCCCGGCCAATGCAAACCGCACGAAACCTGCACCAGCAGTTCAAGCCCAGCCGACAACACCCGACATTGCCGCGAACCCGCCTGCCTCACCTGAAGCGCCAGCAGCCCCGGTTCTTTCCGACTTCGAGCAAGGACAACAACTGGCTGACCGCGCACAAAAGCAGATCGATCAAGGCAACAAAACCGAAGCAGCCAAGCTGCTGCAAAACGCAGTGGACCTGAACCCGAGCTACCCATGGTTCCGCTACGACCTGGCCACCTTGCTGGATGACCAAGGCGATGCGGGCAGCAAACAGGCTGCACGGCGAGTCATGGATGAAGGCCTGGCGCTGGACAAAGGGCAAGAAATGCGATTTGCGGCAGCACTGCTGGCCGCCCGCCAAGACCGTGGCAACGATGCCGTTGCCCTGATTGATGCCGTACCCCGTGAGAACTGGACGGAAGGCATGACTGCACTGGAAAAGCGGGTGCAATATGGGCAGTACCTGGATGGTTTGCGCGCGCAGGAAAGAAATGGCGAGTTCAATGCATTGGCCAGTTCAATCAGCGCCACACCCAAGTGGCGAGCTGAACCCGAAGTGCGGGCGCTGGAGCAAAACCTTCAGCGCAAACGACAGGTGCGTTTGCGCATGTCATATGAAAACGCAATTATCGATGGCGATGAAGGTGTATCCCGAATCGACAGCGACGAAATTCCATTGCAACTGGATTTGCCACTCGACTTTGAGCGCACTCTGTTTTTGCGCGCTGACACACTGAATGCAAATTCGGGCCGGGTGAACCCCGCCACCGCCAGTAACTTTGCAAAACTGGGCACCACCTTGCCCACTGACCCTGCCATCGCCAGCAATCGACTGGATCAAAATTACAAAGGTCATGTGGTGGGTGTTGGCGTGCAAACCGAACAGTACCGTGTTGATGTAGGTACCACGGTGGGCGACTATCCGGTCAATGATTGGGTCGGTGGTGTGCAATGGCGCACCAGCCTGGGCGAAGGTTCACTGCGGCTTGAGGTGGCGCGGAGAATGGTCAACGGCAGCGTGTTGTCGACCACAGGTGCAATCGATCCATTGACAGGCGAAACCTGGGGCGGTGCGCGGCGTAACGGTGTCAGCGCGGTGTATTACCAGGCATTTAACCCCACGCTCGACTTTGTAGGCATTGCACGCGCCAACCTGATTACCGGCAAAAACATACCTGACAACACCGAGTACAACCTGCAAGGCATTGTGGGTAAAACCGTGTTTCAGCGCCCAGGGCATGACGTCGAAATTGGCGCGTCACTGTTTTTGTGGTCATTCGAGAAAAACCTGCGCTTTTACACCTTCGGGCAAGGCGGCTATTACAGCCCACAGGCTTTTGGTTCACTCACCTTCCCAATTACCTGGACCGGCAATATGAACGGCTGGTCCTGGCAGGCCCAAGCCCGCGTGGGTGCCAGTGAATCACGCGAAGATGACACCGCGCTTTATCCGCTGAACCCTGAGCTTGCTGCGGCAGCCGCTGCACAAAGAAACCCAACCTTGCAAATTGGCGGTCCCGGTGGCGGCACCAGCACTGGTTTGCGCCTTGCACTTGAACGCCAGGTACTGAAAAACTTTGTGGTGGGCGGTTATTTTGAGATTGATCGATCTGAAGGTTACAACCCTGACAGATTACAACTTTATTTGAAATATTCATTTGGCGACTTTTTCGAATTGAGTGTGCCGCCTGAAGGTGTTGCACCCTACTCGAGGTTTTGAATGATTGACTTGCCCAAGCCCGGAGCCTATGTTGTGCGCGCCCCCCATGCGAATCATTTTTCGCAGGGATTGGTTCAACACTGGCTGGACTCGCAAGAAGAAACGCCGTTCAGATCTTGCCTGTGGCTGACCGCCAGCCCCAAGAACGAAGTACGCAGTTTGCTGGAGCCATACCTGCTCAAACGCGCTGGTGCCCCCAAAGGCCTGGATGTGGTCTCGGTGAGAAACCTGTGGGCCAAGGGGCATGCCAAGAACGGCATTCGCCAACTTTGCCGCTCCTTGAATACGCTGTGCGTATTAAAGCCTGCACTGGTCATCATTGAACATGCTGAGTTGTGGTTTGATGACAGCGACGAGCCCTTGAACCGGCAAAACCCATTGGCGCAAATGCGTCTGCTGCATCAATGGGCGCACCATGCACAAGCCCATGTGGTGACCACCGTACAAGGTGATTTGCCCGAATGGAGTACATTCGCCGATGGTCTGGCCGATGTCAGCGATCTTGGCGAGTTTGAATTCCGCCCTTGGTGGCCAAGCCAGTGGGGCCTGCAAACAAACCTGTGGAATAACCCCACCGAACTGTCAAAACTGCCCACGCACCATGTGCTGGACAGTGAACTATTGGGTAGCCTGAAACAACTGGCACAAATCTGTCACAGCCTTCGGTATGACACCGACCAGCAACACGGAATTCACGTGCAGGCACACGGAGAAATGACAGCGCAAGACGCATCGGTGTTGCTGCGCATGGGTGCTGACACCGTGTGGCTACACGACGAAAGCATTGAAACCTGGTTGGGTCTGAGCACAGCCCAGGTTAACAAACCCACGATCAAGCTGGCAGCTCCGGACAATCACCAGAACACCTTCGCGCGTGACCTGCACGAAGTGTTCATGCCGGGCCTGCTGACCGTGGTGGCCAACCCCACATTTGCTGCGCAGGGGTTGATGATGCTGCAACTGGCCAAACAATGGTCCATGCATTGCACGCTAACCCGTCTTTCACTGATGCGCCACATGACCGCACAAACCGCGTTGCGCCTTGCCAATTGGTCGCAAGCCACCTGTGTATTTACAGCCACCCGTGAAGCGATTTATTTGCTGAAGGTTTGGGTCAGTGAGCCCGACGAGGCCAGCTATCGCAGCTGGCTTGAATCGTGTTTCCGGGAAAAACTGCCTGTGCTTTTCAGTGGCGACATCCAGTTTTTGGGTGAGGAAACCCAAAGTGAATTGCTCGCAGATCTGCATGAAGAACTGGAACCTTTGTCGGTGCAAGACCTGATGGGTGCTGACCAGACTGAACCCGTGAAACTGGCCGAGCTTTGGGATGAAGCCCCCGAGGCGCTGAACCAGAACCGCCCATGGACACAACGCCTGAACGCACTACTGAGCGAGGATGCAAAATGATCGTGTTTGCACTGATCGTGAGTGGTTTGTTGCTGGGTGTTTTACTCACCATTTTGTTGGTGGGGAAAATGATGAAAAACCCGACAACCCGCATTTGGTTGAGTGACTGGGTGAACTGGAGCAACAACCAGTTGCCCGACGACTGCTATCAGTTGGTGCGGCATGGCAAGTGGATTGCCAGCCCCGACGACAAAGAGGACGCATGATCATTATTGCTTTGGTGTCCCCCACAGGGGGTGCAGGACGAACCAGCCTTGCAATTGCTGCAGCCACTCAGCTCAGCATGCTGGGGCGCAATGTCACGCTGGTGCAGGCTGACCCCAGTAACAATATTGAATTTCAATTGGGTTGTGCCAGCCGCAGCACGCGTGGTCTTGGGCACGTTATCTTGCAAGGTGAGTCACTGGAGCAGGTCATGAACACCAGCAGCGCCGGTTTCAAGTTACTGCCTTTTGGTGAAGTGTCTATTGCACAGCAATTGGCAATTGACCGCGTCTTGATGGAGCAACCTCAACGCCTGACCGAGCTGTTTCAGAAAGACGATTTTGCTGAAGATGCAGTGGTCATTATCGACTTGCCGCGCTGGCCGGCCCCTTGGTGCCAAAAAGTAATGGCGTTGTCTGACCTGAACCTGATTACCCTGATCCCGGACTCTGCGTCGATTTTGGGTATCGACGCACTGCTGCCACATTTGCTGGAAAGCCGGGGCGCATCGTACTTTCTCATGAATCGTTTTGACTCAGCCAAGGTGCTGCATCTCGATTTGTGGACTTTGTGCAAAATGAAGCTGAGCCACCGCTTGCTGCCATTTTATTTGCATGAAGACCAGGCCCTTGCGGAAAGCCTGGCGGCAGGCCTGCCCTTGGCCGACTATGCGCCACGCTCACAGTTGGTCGAAGACCAGCAAAAGCTGTGCAACTGGATTGACGCGGAGATCGGATGAGCACCTCATCAAGCTGGATCAACCGACTGGAGCGCTTGCTGGACCTGCGCGAGTTTCCAAACCTGAAAACCCGGGTGCGTTTGTTGCGCCTTTTTCAGGCGCTTTGGCTGCGCCCCAACAGTTTGAACAGTGCGCTTGAAGCATCCAGTGGCCGACAAGGCCGAAGCTTGCCCGGCTTCGTGTTTCATATTATTGCCGTGGCCTTGCACGATTTGCTAAGCCCAGTGGCTTATGTGTTCAAACTACTGATTCAACGCCCTTACCGGGCTGTACGTGCCCTGTTCAGCAGGCTCACCGACTATGCCGTGCGCGCAGCGCGGCTTGAACAACGCATCGAGAATGCAAGCCAGCTGGTGGTGCGCTTCAAGTGGCTGCGCTGGGTGTTGGGCCTTTCTGCCCTGACCTTGTTTCTGTTTACTGCACAAGCCTCATTGCCCCTGGCTGGGCAGTGGGTTTTTATTGTTGTTTGCTATCTGTTTGCCATGCTGTTCAAGCGTTTGCCTGAGCGTTTCGCCAACCTGTGCCTGATGGCACTGACCATGTTGCTACTGGCGCGTTATGTGTTCTGGCGATTCACCAGCTCGCTTGATCTTGAAACCGGCACAGAAATTTTTCTGGGCTACACCTTGGTTGCCGCCGAGGCCTACACCTGGATTATTCTGATTTTCGGTTTTATCCAGACCGCCTGGCCTTTAAAACGCAAACCCATGCCACTGGAACTGAACCTGAATGACTGGCCCACAGTAGACGTATTCATTCCCAGTTACAACGAACCTTTGTCGGTGGTGCGCCCCACTGTTTACGCCGCCAAGGGGCTGGACTGGCCACTTGAAAAAATCACGGTGTATATTCTGGACGATGGTCACCGCCCCGCTTTTGAAGAGTTCGCAAAACAAGCGGGGGTCGAGTACATTTCCCGCCCAGACAATTCACACGCCAAAGCGGGCAACATCAACTACGCCTTGAAGCACACGCATGGCCAATACATCGCGATCTTTGATTGCGACCACATACCCACCCGCTCGTTTTTGCAAACCAGCATGGGTTGGTTCAGCCGTGACCCCAAGTGCGTGCTGGTGCAAACACCGCACCATTTTTTCTCAGCTGATCCGTTCGAGCGCAACTTCAATTCATTTCGGCAAATGCCCAATGAAGGCTCTCTGTTTTATGGTCTGATTCAAGATGGTAACGACTACTGGAACGCCTCATTTTTCTGCGGCAGCTGCGCGGTGATTGAACGCAAAGCTTTGCTGGAGGTGGGTGGCATTGCAGTGGAAACCGTGACTGAAGATGCACACACTGCATTGAAACTGCACAGCCTGGGCTACAACAGCGTGTACCTGAATAATATTCAGGCTGCAGGCTTGGCCACAGAAACCTTGGCAGGCCACATTGGTCAGCGAATTCGCTGGGCACGCGGTATGGCGCAAATTTTCCGCACAGACAACCCGATGTTCAAAAAAGGTTTAAACCTTTTTCAGCGTGTTTGTTATTCCAATGCCATGTTGCATTTTTTCTATGGCATACCGCGCATGATCTTTTTGGTCATGCCCATGGCTTATCTGTTTTTTGAACAGCACTTGATCAATGCTGCAGCGGTGACCATTCTTAGTTATGCCTTGCCGCAGCTAATGATTTCCAGCTATACCAACTCGGTGATTCAGGGCAAATACCGGCGATCGTTCTGGTCTGAGGTGTATGAAACTGTGCTGTCCTGGTACATTATTTTGCCGACTACATTGGCTTTCATTAACCCGAAACTGGGCAAGTTCAACGTCACATCGAAAGGCGGCTTGATCGAGAAAAGTTATTTCGATGCCAACATTGCAAAGCCTTATCTGATCTTGCTCCTGATCAATGTACTTGGTTTTTCCGTGGGCCTGCTTCGCCTGTTTGTGTTCAACACACATGAAACAGGCACCGTGTTGATGAACCTGCTGTGGTGCGGTTTCAACCTCGCCATTCTGGGTGCTGCGGTGGGTGTTGCAACCGAGTCGGTTCAAAAACATGTTCACCACCGCGTGCGCATGGTGATGCCCGCATTTTTGAAACTGCCCGGTGGGTACACCGTAAGTTGCTATACCGAAGAGTACTCGGCAGCGGGGCTGACATTGGCTGTGGCCGACACCACGGGTATCAGCGAGTTTAGCCAGGTGCAAGTGGGCCTGCACCGCGGGGATCGCGAATTTCTATTTCCAGCGAAAATTCACTTCACCGAAACCGGGCATGTCGAGGCCCTGTTTACCAACCTGACCCCGGAGCAGGAAACACAATTGATTCAATGTACCTTCGGCCGCGCAGACGCGTGGCTGAACTGGCAGGAAGACCAAACCCGCGACCGCGCATTGGGTGGCCTGAAAGACGTGTTTGCAAAAGGCATGATTGGTTACGTGCGCCTGTTTGCCTGGCTGAAAGGCGGCGCTGTAGATTTGGGCAACCGTTTAATGGGCAACAAGAACCAGACCGAAAAGTGGGAGAACTAGGGCCATGCTGTTGTGGAACCTTTATTTTCTCATCAAGTTTGGTCTGCACTTTTCCGGGCAACTGACACTGAGCCCTCTGTGGAATTTGGGTCTGTTCGCCTTGCTAATTGCCACCAACCCGGCAGCCTATCAAAACAAACAACTGATGAAGGTGCTGCGGTACCTCGTGTTTACCGGCCCAGCGATTGCACTGCTGCTGCACGAGCTGGGTTTGGTGGTGTCACTGGCGCTGGTGGATCAAATCAAGGCCCTGTTCGGCTTCTCGCTCGATTACCTGTGGGAGTTGCTCAAACGCACCATTCAACCCTGGATGCTGTGGGGAGCACTGTTGGGTTTTATGGTGGTACGGGTGCTCGACCGGTACATACGCATCAGCACCTGGGTTGGGTTCGGACTGGTGTGCATATTGGGTATTCAGGCATTGCCTTTTATTCAACAACAGACCCAAACCAATAAAACTGCCGCTTTGCTTGAACCTCAAGCACAAGCCCGTGAAAATTTGTCACCAGCCGAACTGCTGGCTTTGGGCCAGGTCGACTTCCAGAAACTGCGCGTGGCACGTGACCAGGAAAGTCAAACCAAACTCCGGGACAATGCCTATGAAGGGGCAGGCCCGGGAGCAGTGCTTGCCGGTTTTTTTGACCGACAACGAAACATTGCATTGGCACCGTTTTCACCGGTGGTCAGCCCTGATTTCGATGTGATTGTGCTGCAAATCTGCTCACTGTCGTGGGCCGACCTGCAATACGCCAAACAAAGCCAGCATCCCACCATTCGGCAAGCCGATTTTGTGTTCGAGAACTTCAACTCGGCAACCAGTTACTCGGGGCCAGCAGCCATTCGCCTGTTGCGCGGAAAATGTGGGCAAACACCGCACGATGCACTTTACAGCACACCCAACAACAGTTGCATGTTGTTTGAGCAGCTTCGAAATGTAGGCTTTGAAGTGGAGATGGGGCTGAATCACGATGGTCGCTTTCAAGACTTTTCGAAACTTGTTAAAACAAACCTGGGCGGCAAAGCCACTGAACTGGTGGCCCATGACGAAGTGCCTGCGGGGGTACAAGCCTTTGATGGCTCACGCGTGGGTCGCGATGGTGATTACCTGCGTGCATGGTGGAACAAACGCGTTCAGCAAAGCGGGCCCGCAGTGGCTTATTACTACAACAGCATTACTTTGCACGACGGCAACCGTTTGCCCAACAGCAACCTGAACAGCCTGAACAGTTACCCCTTGCGACTGGAGCGAATGTTGAATGACATTCAATCGGTACTGGGAGAAATTCGACGAAGTGACCGCAAAGCACTGGTGGTGGTGGTACCCGAACACGGTGCCGGTTTGACAGGTGAATTTGGTCAACTGGTAGGGCTGCGCGAATTGCCAACGCCAGCCATTACCAAAGTGCCTGTGTTTGGTTACTGGATAGCTCCGGGCTACACCCCGGCAAGCACCGGGCCTGTTAGCGTGAAGCAATCGGTCAGTTACACCGCGCTCAGTGAACTGTTGGCGCGTTGGCTTGCACAGCCTGCTGAGCAACAGCAAAAACCGGCATGGCCGGTGCTACTGAGCGACCTGCCAGACACTCGATTCGTGTCCCAGCAAGGCAATATCACTGTGATGGAAAGTCAGGGGTCGTATTGGATCAAAGCCCCGGGTGCTGCATGGAAAATGCTGGGCCCGGTTCAAACCATTGCAGCGTCCAACTGAGGGGGGATAAAAACGCCATGGCACAATTTGACCCCAACGCGCCACCCGCCTTGTTCATGCCGCCCGCCGACATGGCGCACGACATTTATGCACTCAGTTCCCAGCTTGAGGGTTTTGACCACAATATGTACCAAGACATTCAACAGGACCAGGCTGTGTACGACTCATTTCAGCGCTGGCCCTTCCTGTTTGGTATCGCCATGGCCTCGCGTTTCAGCGAGGACTGACACTCAAGCCGCGTTGCGCTTTTTCAGATTGGCTTTGGCTTCCTTGGCCGCCGCTTCTTCCAGCTCAACCAGGCCGTCTTCCAGAAACTGCAACAGACGCTGCATGGAAGGCATGGTTCTGCGGCACGCCACCAAACCAAACTCCAGCTTGCCAGCATAGCTGTTCAAGGTAATGTTCAAGGCCTGCCCATCCAGCAGCAGTGAAACGGGATATACACCATCTACCTCTGCGCCATTGAAATACAGGGTGTGCTTGGGGCCCGGCACATTTGAAATCACAATGTTGAAGGCCTGCAACTTGGGCGCCAAGCCGGTCAGCATGTTGAAGCCGCTAATGCCCATCATGGTGGCCACGTAGTTCATGATTTCAGTTTGATTCATGCTGGCAAACCGTTCTTTGGAATGGTTCACCGAACGCGCAATGGTCTCAATACGCTCAACAGGGTCTTCGGTGTCGGTGGCCAAATTGGCCAGCAACAGGGCCACATGGTTACCGGTTGCCGTGTCGTCTTTGCGAAGCGACACCGGCACCATGGCCACCAGCGGGCGCGCGGGCAGCGCATTCAGCTCGCTCAAATAGGAACGCAAGGCCGAACCACACATGGCCAGCACCACATCGTTCAGGGTCATGTTCAAACCGTTGGCGCAATTCTTGATCCGCTCCATGGACCAAGATTGGGCTGCCACCCGGCGTGAAGCGGTGATTCGGCGGTTCAACACGCTGCGGGGTGCCTGAATCACCGACACAAAATCAGGATCGGCCACGCTGGTTTGCCACAGGGAGCGCCCCACCTCCTTCACCACCTTGGGCAAACTGAACAGTTGGGTTTTGGCGGTGTCCAGCACCTGGCCCAGCATGGTGACCAACCCTTCCGACGCTTCTGAACGCTGAACCGACCCGCGCAAATTCGGGTTGGCCCACAACGGTGGAATGTCCATGATCTCCGGATTGTCAGCCATGGAACGCTGCAACATTTTCATGCAGGCCACACCATCCACCAGCGCATGGTGCACCTTGGTGTACAAAGCCACACGGCCGTCTTCCAGACCATCGATGACATAGGCTTCCCACAGGGGCTTTGCGCGGTCCAGCGGCGAGGCATGCAGCTTGGAAGTCAGTTCCAGCAATTCGCGAATGCGGCCTGGCTTGGGCAGCGACAAATGAATGAAATGCGCCTCAAGGTCAAACTCGTCGTCTTCCACCCAAAACCACATGCCAAGGCGCGACTTCAAACGCAAGCTGAAAGGCGCCACTGGCTGGGTGTAGGTGCGCATGTCCGCCACAACCTTGTGCACATAATCAATAGTGCTTTGACCCTTGGGCGGTTTCAGCAACACAAGCCCGCCCACATGCATGGGTTGGTTGCGGCGCTCCAGCCACAAGAACAATTGGTCGTTGGGGGTCAAGGCCTTCATGGGAATGTCTCCGGATTATTTTTTATTTTTGAATGATTGGGTACTGCCTGCTTGGTACTTCTCAAGGTGCGCCGCTGGATGCGATACACCCCGGGATTTCAGCGAATTTGTCGTTTCGCAAACGGCATGGTGGGCTGCTTGCTGTTTTTCGCAACTGAAATACGCTGGTTTTTAAAGCCCAACACCCTGCGCTGCCAGCGGCGCTCTTGGGTAAGATGCGCAGCCTCATCGATTCCGAAAATTCGCTGCAACATGAATTTGCTGGCGGCTACAGAATCGGGTGAGCGGGTCAATATTTCCTGCACCAAGGCCTGCACCTTCTCTTCCGGATTTTCAACAACATGGGTCACCAGGCCCAGCTCCTTGGCTTGAAGGCCACTGAGCACTCGGCCTGTCATGGTCAATTCCTTGGCCACATCCACTGGCAGCAGTTCACGCACCAGCGCTGCTCCGCCCATGTCAGGCACCAAGCCCCATTTGGCTTCCAGAATGGACAATTGGGAATCGGGTGTACATACGCGAATGTCTGCGCCCATGGCGTATTGAATACCGGCGCCAAAACAGTTGCCATGAATTTGCGCAATCACGGGTACGCCCAGATCGCGCCAACCCATGCTCCAGGTCTGGAAAATATTGCGCATGGGCAACCACAGATTGGCGTACATAATCAAACCAGTCTTGGGATTGCTCATGACCGACTTCACATCGAGACCGGCACAAAAAGACGGGCCCTCGCCTTTCAAGATGACAGCCCGCAGAGTTTTATGCCTGGCCAGTTGTTGCTGCACCTTGCGCACTTCTTTCAGCATGGGCCAGTCCACACCGTTGTGTTTCTCGGGGCGGTTTAGGGCCACAGTGGCTACGGTGTTGTCGCTGTTGAACTGCAGGTTGACTCTGTCCATGGTACTCTCGGCTGTTTTTTAAAATAGTGGTTTGGCTCGCTAGCCATCTTAACCTTGAACATTCTCAAACCCAATATGATCTTTAAAGTGTTGGCTCTGGTTTTGGCCCTGCTGGGCTATTACATCAGCCCCTACGGCCCAAACATTGGCATTGGTGGCCCGGTTGCCTCTGAAAGTCAAAACCAGCCCGGCTCGGCCACCTCGGGCAGTTTTTACCTGGCCACCGTGACCCGCGTGGCCGATGGTGACACCATCACAGTGCGCAATACAGATGGCGCAATTCACAAAATCCGCATGCACGCCGTGGATGCACCTGAATTGAACCAGGCAGGCGGTGAGCAAGCCAAACGCTGGTTGACCCAGCAGGTACTGAACAAAAATGTGAAAATCGTGGTGAACAACACTGACCGCTACAAGCGCCAGGTGGCCAAAGTGGTAATGCCCTTGGACAATTGCCAGCAGCGTTTGTGTGATGGTGAAACCGACATCAATTTGAAAGCGATTGAAGCCGGGCATGCCTGGTGGTACCGCGAGTTCGCACGCAGCCAAAGCAGCGAAGACCGCGTGCTGTACGAAGCGGCAGAGGACCAAGCCCGCACCACACGCAAAGGCTTGTGGCAACAAACGGCACCGCTTGCTCCTTGGCAGTGGCGCACCGAACAACGCAATCAGAGATAAAACATGAAAGAAATTTACTCCACCACCGTGCCACTGCGCTGGGGCGACATGGACCAGATTGGCCATGTGAACAACACCGTGTATTTCCGGTGTTTCGAACAGGCCCGTGTGGAATGGATCGCCCTGTTTCCGGAGCACATCGACAACAACCCCGCTTATGTTGTAATTGTTCACACCGAATGCAGCTTCCTGAAAGAACTGAAAGCGCCCGGCGTGGTTGAAATCAAGGTGCTGGCGGGTGAAGTGGGCCGCAGCAGCCTGGTGCAAAAATACGAGATGCGCCGCACCGACACACCTGAAGTACTGGTAGCCACCGGCAGCGCCAAAATGGTGTGGGTCAGCCCGGAATCAGGCCGTTCTACGCCCATTCCAGACCGCTTCCTGCGCACCCTGAACCAAGGGTAAACCCGCGGTATTTTCTAGAATGGGTACTCAGGTTTTGCTATTGTGGACACGAAATTTTATTGTTACATTGCGCAATGTCACGGTTGAGCGTGGCAACAACAATAAAACAAGTGTAGGAGTCAAACCATGAAGAACATCATGCCTGTACGCCGCGATGTCAAATTGAATCTGCCTGAAGAGAAGGTATCCAATTGGCATGAGCAAGGTCCCCACGTGACCCATTTCATGAATGCCCTGTCGCTGTTCTTCCCGGCTGGCGAGCGCATGTTCATGGACGCTGTGCGCAACTACCGCGACGACATTACTGATCCCGAATTGAAAAAAGCAGTGGTGGCCTTCATCGGCCAGGAAGCCATGCACAGCCGCGAGCACGTTGAATACAACGAGATGCTGGATCGCGCAGGCCTGCCCGCTTCGCAGCTGGACAATTTCCTGTGGGGCTTTCTGGCCTTCATCAAGAAAACACTGGGCAAGCGCCTGACCCTGGCTGGCACCATTGCGCTGGAACATTACACCGCGTTGATGGCCGACCAATTGCTGCGCAACCCCGATGTGCTGGGCGAAAAATCAGACCCTGCCTACAAGCAAATGTGGATGTGGCACGCCTACGAGGAAACCGAGCACAAAGCGGTGGCCTATGACGTGTGGAACCATGTGCTGCCCGACAACATGCACAACCGGTTTAGTCGCCGCCTGGCCATGGTGCTGGCCACTGCCATTTTCTGGCCGCTTGTCATGACCTTCCATGTGCGTTTGGTGATGGCCGACAAAACCATCAAGGGCGGTCATTTGAAAGGTTTCTGGACTGTCACCAAAATGCTGTGGGGCAAGAAGGTGGGCGTATTGCGCAACCCAGTGGCCAACGGTGAATTCATGGACTATTTCAAGGCCGATTTCCACCCCTGGATGCACGACAACAGCCGCTTCCTGACCGAAATCGACAACTTTGTGGCCACCGTAGAGGATTCAGGCCGCAAACCCAACACTGAGATTGCGAATGCCATTCGTGCCCGCATGAACAGCCAGTTGAAAGCAAACGCAGCTTAAACAAATTTCGTGACAGAAATCCTGAGCTGATCGGCCGGTGGGAGAAGTGAGCAGCCCACCGGTTTTTTTTCGCCTGACTTACCGGGCTTGTCGGTAATAATCGCTTTGTTCGTAATGTGCAAAAGCATGCAGGTAAGCCACCTTGAATATGGCAGCCAGCGGCAGCGCAAGAAAAACACCCACCAAACCAAACACGGCACCAAAAAATGCCAGTGCAAAAATAACGGCCAGTGCAGACAAACCAATTTTGTCGCCCACCACCAGGGGTGTTAATACAAACCCTTCCAGAAACTGACCCACCACAAACACCAACAGCACCAGAACGATTGGCAGGAAACCCTGCAATTCAAGCGCAGCAGTCAACAAGCCCACCAACAACGCCACCGCAAAACCAAGGTAAGGGACCACGCACAGCACCCCAGCCAACATGCCCAAAGCCCAGCCACTTTGCAGCCCCACCACACTCAAACCGATTGAATAGAAAGTGCTTAGAAACAGCATCACAATCATCATGCCCTTGATGTACTCGGTCATGACTGAATCAATTTCACTGAACAATGGCTGCGCCCGCTTCCACAAATGGGGCGGAAACACCTGCTGAAACTGCTTTGTAATTTGAGTCCAGCCGGGAAGAATGAACAAGGTGGCAATCACGGTCAAAGACACAAAACCAGTAATGCCCAACACCGACTGCGAACCCGAGCGCAATATTTTTGTGCTGAGCTCGGCCAGCGTGCCGCGGTTCTCGCTGATGTAAGCCGCAATACGGTCTTTCATCTCGGTGCTGTCCACTGAAATGGTGAGCCCGAACGCCTCATTGAGCCAGGGCAACACGGTGCGCTTCACATTCACAATCAACTGCGGCAAATTGCTTTGAATCAACTCAAGCTGGGTAAGCACCACCGGGATAAACAGCAAACCCACGCTTGAAAAAATCAGCAACAGCGCAAAAAAGGTGAGCACAGCACACACCGGCAAGGGAATGCGCCCACGCAATTTTCCATGCACCCAACGGCTGGGTGCAGCCAACAAGTACGCCAACACAAATGCCGCCACGAAGGGCGCCAGCACTGGCCATAAGTTGATGACCACAGCCAATACCAAGGCAGCACTTAGCAACAAGCCCCAGTGTTGCAGGTAAAACTGTTTGGCCAGGTTTGAAAGGCTGGACGGGTTTTGCACCGCTTGCCCTTCTGGTTTGCTGTTCTCGTCTTTGGGTTTCACGACTTCATTCATTGATTCAATGTCCAGCCAATTTGGATTGAGAAGACCTTAACGCTTAGCGCGCAAAACCAGATACACACCACCCAGCGTCATGACCATGGCCACCAGCAAAGTGGCTGTTACTGCCTCGTTCAGGAAAACAACGCCCGCCAGCGCGGCAATCACCGGCACGCTCAGCTGCACGCTGGCTGCCGAGGTGGTTGGCAATGCGGGCAGAACCTTGTACCACACTGCATAACCAATGCCACTGGCCAGGCAACCCGATGCCAGCGCAAACAACACACCCGCCACTGTGGGGGTTGGCAAATACACCGTGTACAACGCCAAACCACGCTCCACGGTCACACCGGGAATATGTACCCCCGCTTTGGCCGAAAAGTACACAGCCAGCCACACCAACAGCATGAGCAATGCAGCCCTGGAAAAATTACCCGCCGTGTCAGCCAAAGGAGATTTCGAGCCCTTGCCCACCACCGAATACACACCCCAACAGACACCCGCCAAAGCCATGCTTGCCGCAGCCAGCACCGAAGCTGGGGTTTGCAGGTGTGGCCACAACAGCAACACCAAACCCACAGCAGCCACGATCGCACCCAAGGCACGCAAGCCTTTCAATCGATCACCCTGAGTAGCGGCATAGGCAATCATGCTGAGCTGCACACTGGCAAACAAAATCAAGGCACCCGTGCCTGTGCTCATGTACAGGTAGGCCATGGAAAACAGCACTGCGTAACCAAACAAGGCCCAGGCACCTGCCCAACTGCCCTGCTGCCCACCCTTGTTTTGGATGCGCAAACAAAGCCACAGCGTAATGGCTCCACTGATCAGCCGAATGGCAGTGAAGCTGGCCGGATCAATTTGCCCGGCACCCAAGGCCGCGCGACAGAAGAAGGAATTGGCAGCAAACGCGCACATGGCGAAGGCTGTAAAAATTAGTGTGTTGACTTCAATTTTTTTCATGCGTCCACGCTACCATGTGACAACAATAATTTTCAATTTAGAGCCACCGGAGACCCCCTATGCGCATTGAACTTCGCGACCCACTGACTTTGCCTTGTGGCGCCACCGTTCCCAACCGACTGGTGAAAGCCGCCATGAGCGAAGCCTTGGGCACGCGTGACAACCGGGTTACACCTGAAATTGTGCGCGTTTATCAGCGCTGGACAGCCGGTGGCATTGGTTTGAATATAACCGGGAATGTGATGATTGACCGACGCGCACGTGCAGAGCCGGGCAACGTCGTGATTGAAGACGACCGCGACATGCCGCTGTTGCAGCAGTGGGCCAAAGCCGGTCAGGCCAATGGCAGCAAAATCTGGGTGCAAATCAACCACCCCGGCAAACAGTGCCCCAAAGGCATGAACAAGGAAACCGTGTCGCCTTCCGCGGTGCCTTTTCACAAAAGCCTGCAAATGATGTTTGCCACGCCGCGCGAGCTCACCGAGACTGAAATTCTGGACCTGATTGCGCGCTGGGGCCGCACCGCCAAGGTGTGCAAAGACGCTGGCTTTGACGGCGTACAAATTCACGGCGCCCACGGCTATTTGATCAGCCAGTTTTTAAGCCCGCTGAGCAACCAGCGCAACGACCAGTGGGGCGGCAATGCTGAAAACCGCCGTCGTTTCGTGCTGGCCATTTCCGACGAAGTGCGCAAACAGGTGGGGCCCAACTTCCCGGTGGGCATCAAGCTGAATTCCGCTGACTTTCAAAAAGGCGGTTTTTCAGAGGAAGAATCACTGGCCGTGATTCAGGAACTGACCGCACGCGGCATTGACATGATTGAAGTGTCTGGCGGCACCTACGAAGCGCCCGCCATGACAGGCGCAAGCGCAAAACCCAAAAAAGAAAGCACCGTGAAACGCGAAGCCTACTTCATCGACTTCACCGAGAAGGTACGTGCCGTGTGCAAAGTGCCTTTGATGCTGACGGGTGGCTTTCGCACCGTGGGCGGCATGAAAGAAGCATTGAACACAGGTGCTGTTGATTTGATTGGCCTGGCCCGCTCGATTGCCATTGAACCCGATTTGCCCAAACGCCTGTTGGACAACAAAGAAGCCTTGCACCCCGTGAAGCCTTTGATCACCGGTGTTAAAGCCGTGGACCGCACCGGCCTGCTTGAAATTCAGTGGTACACCCGCCAAATTCACCGCATGGGCAAAGGCAAAAACCCTGTCCCGAACGAGAGCGCCCTGAAAGCCCTGTTTTTCTATATTCTGGACAGCAGTTGGGGCTTGTTCAAAGCCCGCAAATTACGAGCGTAATTAGAACAGGGAGTTCAACCATGGTGAAATTCGGCTGCATGTTGGTGTTAAGCCTGAGTGTGTTCAATGCTTTCGCCATGGACGACGCGGCCATTCTTGAACAAGGCCGCAAACTGTTCCAGACTGACGCGGACCCGGCCTGCGCCATTTGCCACACTTTGGCCGATGCGGGCACCAAAGGCAAAATCGGCCCGGTGCTGGATGTGCTCAAGCCCAGCGAAGAACGCGTGCTGAATGCGCTTAAAAACGGCAAAGGGGGCATGCCCCCTTTTGTTGACCATTTGACCGTGGATCAAATGAAAATTCTTGCGAAATATGTTTCCACCGTGACTGGAGGAAACAATCCCTAATCGTCAGTTTTTGTAATCCGGCTGTTCCCGATCCAGCTTGCGCAATAGCGCAGGCCAGGCAATATTGCCACCCAAGCCACGAGTGACTTGTGCTGCAGCGGCTTTAATACCCTCAACAATCGGCTGGGCAATCGGAATCAATTGCGCGCCGCCCGATTGCGCCGCAATTTGAACCTCGCAAGCGCGCTGCAAAATAAACATGTTCAAAAAGGCGTCTGCCACCGTGGCACCACAGGTCAACAAACCATGGTTGCG
>NZ_DFOZ01000052.1:67584-77511 GCF_002377005.1 Limnobacter sp. UBA3528
CCTTCATAGTCGTGATACGCCAGCCCAGCCAAGGGAAACAGGGACTGCTGTGAAATTGGCAACAAGCCCTGTTCCTGAATAGACACCGCAACGCCCGCCACAGTGTGGGTGTGCATCACACAGTGCGCATCGTGTCGAATGGCATGCACAGCGCTGTGAATCGTGAAACCGGCCGGGTTTACATCGTAAGGGCTATTGTCCACTTTCTCGCAATTCATGTTCACCTTCACCAAACTGCTGGCGGTGATTTCTTCAAACATGAAGCCATAGGGATTGATCAAGAAGTGCCCATCTTCGCCAGGCACCCGGGCAGAAATGTGCGTGAACACCAAATCGTCCCATTTGTGCATGGCCACCAAACGGTAGGCTGCGGCCAAATCGACGCGGGCCTGCCATTCCTGTTGGCCAATATGGGCGGGTGGGGTACTTGAAAGCGGTGCGTTCATGGTGAGTCTCCTTTGCTGCTTTTGGAATTGTCTTTTTTCAAAGTGTACCAGCGCACAACCATGTGCTTGCAAAAGCACTTGAAATTCAAGGCAATCAGGGGCAATCTAACATTACAAAATAAAATTCATAATGTGGGAGACAGTAATACCATGCACGCCAAAGTTAAAAATCTGGTGCCCAAAGAATCTCAAAACTCAGTCGTTCAATCGGTGCGGGCCAACTACCGGGCCGAATTCATTTCGGCAGGCTATCAAGGCTATTTGCACTTGGCCATGACCATGACTTTGGGACTTGGCGTGATTGCACTGTGTATCTACTGGCTTGATTCCCCCAGCATGCTTGAATGGTTGACCATTCCCGCCACCTTTTTGTATGCCAATTTTGCCGAATGGGCAGGCCACAAGTACGCCATGCATCGCCCCGTGAAAGGTTTGGGCTTTGTGTACAAACGGCACTCGCTACAACACCACAAATTTTTCACCGATACCCACATGGAAATCGACAGCAATCAGGACTTCAAAGCCGTGTTGTTTCCAATCGCGATAGTTGGCTTTTTTGTGGCGGCATTTTTTGTACCCATGGGCTTTTTACTGGCCTGGCTGTTCAGTCCCAACGTGGCCCTGTTGCTGGTGGCCACAGGCATGGCGTATTACCTGAACTATGAGTTACTACACCTTTCCTACCACCTGAAAGAAGACCACTGGGTGCATCGCATACCCGGCTTTACGCGGTTTGCCCGGCTGCACACCACGCACCACGACCAACGGATTATGGCGCACAAGAATTTCAACATTACCTACCCCATCATGGATTGGTTGATGGGGACATGGGACAGACGGTAATTTATGACGCTGGCGTGACCAGTCACGCTGACATGTTCTTCCAAAACCAAAGCGGCTACGCAAGCAGTATCAAGACAAACCCATCGTTTTTTCTGGATACACCATGGATCGTCGTCACTTTCTTCGCACCGGCCTTGCCGGCTTGTCCCTGCCTGCTTTGGTTGCCTGCGGTTCTGACGGATCGAACACTGGCAACACGGCGAATCCTGGCAACCCAGGCAATCCGGTAACACCCAGCGAAACAGTCGATCAAATGCTGAACCCGGCAGGCGCCTTTCCCTGGGGTATCAGCAGCGGCGACCCCACGGCCGAAGCAGTTATTTTGTGGACTGCCCTGTCACCGCGCAATGCCAACATCGATCAAATCCCGGTGATGCTGGAATACGTGCTGCTGGAAGAACCCCTGGCTGACATGACTCAATGGAATTCAACATTTCAGGAAGGTCCCGTCAACCGCCTGGGCGAATTCACCGCATTTCGCGACCGCGACTACACGGTGAAAGTGGACTTGGGCAACCAAGCCCTGTACAGCGACTCACGCTTCATGCAAGGTCAAATGCCTGAACTTCAAGGCGACCAGGCCTTTCTGTACCGGTTTGTGGCTGGCAGTCAAAAATCCCGCATCGGCCATGCCAAAACGCTGCCCAGCGGGGAAGTGGAATCGGTGCAGTTTGCCACGCTGAGTTGCTCCAATTACCCGGCAGGTTTGTTCTCGGTGTACGAGATGGTGCGCCGCGAACCACTTGATTTTGTCGTTCACCTGGGCGACTACCTGTACGAAGGCGGTGGTGGTGGCGCAGGCTTGACACGAAACGGCATTGCCCGCACACCAAACCCGCAAAAAGAAATGGTGAGCCGCGAAGACTATGTGCTGCGTCACCAACAATACAAAGCCGACCCCGAGCTGCAAGCCTTGCATGCCACGCACCCCATGATCGCCGTGTGGGACGACCATGAAATCACCAACGATGCTTACAAGGACGGGGCCGAGAACCACCAAGCCGAGGAAGGCGATTATCAAGAGCGCAAAGCCACGGCCATTCGCACCTACTACAACTGGATGCCATTGCGCGAACGGTTCCCTCGCGATGAAAACACATTGGCACCCGACCCGCGTGAAGTGATTTACCGCGATTTTCAAGTGGGCGATTTGTGCAGCCTCATCATGCTGGACACCCGCATTGTAGGTCGCGACAAACAGGCTGAAATCATGGCTGTAGACCCGGATCGCTTCAATCCGGATCGACAATTGCTGGGGTTTGAGCAACGCCGCTGGCTGAGTGACCGCATGTTTGAAGCCAAACAAAGGAATAGCATTTGGACTGTTTTAGGACAGCAAGTGATGTTTGGTCAACTGAATATTCTGGAAGCACCTCAAGTCGAGTTGCTGGATCAAAAGCTACTGGGCAATTTGGTCAGTATCAATATGGACCAGTGGGATGGTTATGTGGCCGAGCGCAACCGCGTGTTCAACCTGATCAAAGACATCGGCATTGAAAACCTGGTGGTGTTGACCGGCGACATTCACACCAGCTGGGCCATTGAACTGTATGAAAACCCGATCGCCCTGATTGGTGGTAACCAGCTTCAACGCAGCTTGGGCGTGGAAATTGTGACCCCCTCGGTGACCTCTTCAGGCTTTCCAGATGAAGTGGCTGATTTAGTGTCCACGCTATTGCCCGTGCTCAACCCGCACATCAAATACAGCGAACTGAAAACCAAGGGTTTTGCGTTGATCAATATGCAACGCGAACAAATGGACGTGACCTGGAAATATGCGCAAAGCATCACGGACGAGTCGCTGATTGGCGTTGAAAACGAGGGCATGCGCAAATCGTTCACCGTGCAGCGTGGCAGCAACCGATTTGATGGGGTACTGCCCATCAATCTCCCGATCCCGATGCCCAACTAAACGAGAAAAGCATGACGTTTTTCTGACTTGTCTTGCTGAGAGTATTCTCGAAGCCACACCCCTTGTTATCGAGTATCAGAGACAACAGGGGGGCACACATGGATTCAAACACATCAGCAAAACGACGACACTTTCTCAAGCTGGGTGCCAGCGTTCCCATGCTGGGCCTGATGAATGCGTGTGGTTCCGACGATACGACACCACTGGCGAATACGGCGATACCAAACTCCACGAATCCGACAGAATCGCCAGATAAGCCTGTCGCCCCAAATCCGGTTGAGCCACCGGTTGTGATTCCTGCCAGTCACCCACCGCGTGGTGTTCATGCCTCTTTGTTCAACGACGCTGCGACCTCACGCGGCTTGTGCTGGTTCACCGATGGCCTTGACAGCCCAGCCTCGGAAATTCAATGGGGGCCAATACCGGAAGGCATGTCCATCGATGCTGCCAAGAATGCGGTACAAAATCCGCTCCCAAATGTGGCCATGGCATCCACAAGTCAAACCACGGGGCTGGACAATCAAACCCACAAAGTGGTGGTGGCCGGTATCGATCCTGAGAGGCCATTTCGATATCGGGTCGGATCTGAAAACGGCGGCTGGTCTGATGTATTCATAATTGAGCCAACCCCGAAAGCCAACGACACCTGGACCATGGTTCATTTCGGTGACCATGGCATTGGTGAACTGCCCCAACGCCTCACCGCCGAATTAATGAAGCCACAGCACAAACACGATCTGTTGCTGTTGGCAGGTGATTTAAGTTATGCCAATGGCGAACAAGCAATTTGGGATGTGTGGTTTGATCAAAACCAAGCCCTGCTTGCCACAACCACCACCATGGCCGTACCCGGAAACCATGAGAACAAAGACAGCGTGGCGGCCAACGTTCCCCTGCTTCCTTTCAAGGATTACGCATTCAACAATCGCTTCAATCAACCGGGTGATGTGTCATTTTTCTCGTTTGACTACAACCGCGTTCATTTTTTCGGATTCACAGCAGGTGCTTTTCTGGAAGATGGAAAAATTCTAAAGGAAATGGCCACTCTCGAGGCGGACTTGGCCATGGCAGCGCTACGACGAGCGCTAGGCCAAATTGATTTCATCGTTATCTTCCAGCATTACACCATTTGGACTGATCAAGAAGGCCGTGCACCGGGTAACCCCACGCTGATTGCAGTAGAGGATCAAATTCTGCTGCGCTACGGGGTAGACCTGGTGTTGTGTGGTCATGACCATGTGTACCAGCGATCCAAGCCTATGGTGCTCGGGTTACCAAACCCGTTGGGCTATGTGCAGGTGATGACCGGAACTGGCGGCCAATCCATTCGCGAATTTGAACCCGAGATATCTGCTTGGTCAGAAAAACATTTCGTGGGGTTGGGTTTTAGTAAATACACCATCAGCCCAGGAAAAATAGTCAGCCAGTATTTCGGCACGCCGCCTTCGGCCAGTGACAATCGCTCGCGTGTTCAACATGAAAGTGTAGAAGCAGACTTTGAATTGGTGGATGAATTCGAAGTCCGTCCTCGTCCGCTTCGAATCGCAAAGTCGTTCGTGAAACCTCCCCGCACCGAGCAGGAACTGGCCAAAGCCTACGACTGGCAACGTATCTACGCGCATACGCTGGCGCGAAACTGCGCACATGATCAACCCTTGCCCGGCTCCCCCCTACATCAGTATCGAAAAGCCTACCCAAACCTGATCGGGTGAGGTTTGTTGACCCGTTCGTATCATCAGGAGCGAACGGGGCATTGTTTTAAAATAGTCCATAAGCACCTGTTTTCCCTCGCTTTTCCAAAGCTTCAACCGCTGACGATGTCTTTAGACTGGTTTCATCGCCACCTTTTACGCGCATCGCCATGAAACAACTCAGTCAAAAAGCCCACGCCGCCGCCTTTCATGCGGAATTTTTTGGCAACACTACCCAGAAACGCTTTGTGCTGGGCATTAACGAGTTTGCAGACGCAGTGGCCAACCGCACAAACCTGGACGGTTTTATTGACGAGTACACCACCGCCACGGAGTATCGCGGCAAACCAGTTTTGAAATTGGCTCAGGTACCAGCGGGCAGCATGGTGATTTCAACAGTGACACAGGCGCGTCCCAAAACAGCCATGAATAAATTGCTGCGCCTTAATGGCGTGGTGTCGATGGATTACTTTGCGGTGGCCGATGCCAGTCATTTTCAGCTGCCGCAAGTTCAGGCCTTGGCGGATACGCAAAAAGAATATGCGAGCCACCCGGAAAAATTCGAGTGGGTGCGTGACCTGTTCGCCGACCAGGAATCACGAGAAGTGTTTAACCGCGTCATGGAATTTAGACTGAATGCCAACCTGCGCGCCATGCGGTTTTTCGATTACACAGCCGACCAGCAATATTTTGAGCCCTTTGTAAATTTTGCACCAGGCGAGGTGTTCGTAGATGGTGGCGGATTCGATGGTTACACCACGGAAGAATTCATCAAACGCTGCCCACACTATGGCTCAGTGCACTTTTTTGAGCCCACCGAAACCACATTGACCAAGGCCAAAGCGCAGCTATCCAAACACAGAGATATTCACTTCCACCCGGTGGGTTTGTTGGATACCGAGCAAACTTTATCATTCGACGCTGATGCTGGCTCCGCCTGCAAGATTTCGGAAACCGGCAGCGTAAAAATTAATGTGGACGCACTCGACAATCGGGTTACAGAATCCGTGAGCTTCATCAAACTTGACTTGGAAGGTGCAGAACCCAAAGCACTTGAAGGCATGAAGTGGCACATTCAGGAAGACCACCCCAAGTTGGCCGTGGCGGTGTACCACGACCCCGCGCATTTTTGGCAGGTGCCTGAAATCATTCTCGGTGTACGCAACGACTACAAAGTGTATTTACGCCATTACACCGAAGGCTGGACAGAAACAGTGATGTTCTTCATCCCGAAATAAACCTCAACCACCATAGGTTTCAAGCAGGTACTGCACAATCGCCTTGGATTCGAACATGGCTTTGCCCGTGTTCGGGTCTTCCAGATATGGCACCATCATTTTGTTGGTCTTGGCCATGAACTGCTCACGTTTGCCGCCCTTTAGCGGGTTGTATTCACCCACTGCGGCGTGCACACCATTCACACCCATGTCTGCAAATTGCTCTTTGCCCAAATTCACCAAGTGGTAGGGAATTTCAAGCTCACACAACGTTTCACGCACTGGCCTGCAAAACGGCGATGCTTCAAAACTGTACAACGTCAACATTTGCTCAGGCTTTGTCGATGCACGAACCTTGGTACCCGCCCCCAAACCCAAAGCTGAATTGGCAAGGCTAGACACGGCCTGCGGCAAGGCAGCCTTAACGCGCAAGGGCACAGCTCGCTTGGCGTAGGTGGTGTACAGGTACTCGATAATGTCGGCGGACTCGTACAACTTCATGCCAGTGTTATCGTCCACCAAAAAGGGAAACTGGGCTTTGCCACCCAATTCAAGCACCTCGGGCCGAAAACGCTCCCCACCTTTTGGACAAGGGTAGATGTCTGCATCCAAAGCCAACTCTGTCAAGGTTTCGCGCACCAAGCGGCAATAGGGGCAACTTTCGAACTCGAACAGTTTCAGCGGTTTCTCAGGTTGAACCACAGCAGGCTCAGTCACCACCATGCCCTGCCAGCCGCGCAGTGTAGACGCCGCTGTGGCCATGGCCACCTTCAACAAATGATTCATGTTTTTCCCCCCATCAATGCGCATCCTTGTTTTCAAGTGCGCTTAAAGCAGCTGCCAGCAAAATCATGGCACCGCCAATTCCCACCTGCAGTGTCAATACTTCATTGGTCAACACAATGGCCGACAAAGTTGCAAACACCACTTCCGACAACATCACCACCGAAGTGACATTGGCCGGCAAACGTGATGCGCCATACTGCAAACCATAATTGGCCACCAACAAAGTGACCGCAAAAGCCAACAACACCAAGCCACCGTAAAGCCCTGGCAACACCGGCCATTGCACAAACGCATTGCCTTCACCCAAAGCCACCACCAAAAAAGCAGCCACCGCGGTTGGCGCAACAATACCGCCAACAAACATGGCAAATAACCGTGCTTGTGCAGTTCTAGCTGCCTGATGCCGCAACATGATGTTGTTCAGCGCAAACGCCGCACCCCCCATCAAACCCAACCATTCTGCAAGGTTCGAAGGCAAGGGGAATCCAAGGCTTCCATTCGGGCTAAGCACCAGCACCGCGCCAGCAAACGCCAAACCCACACGCAACAAAGCCTTCAGGGTAATACGTTCATTCAGCGCAACACGCGCAATCAGCACCGTCCAAATTGGCATCAGGTAGAACAACAGCACCACCCGAATCACTTCGCCAATGGATACACCCCAATTAAAACCCACCATGGTGGTGCCAGCCGCCAGGGCCAGCAACCACAATGCTTTGTGACGAACAAACTCGCCCCACACCTTGGGCATAAAGCACAGCATGGCCACCGCACCCAGCAGGTAGGTAACCGCAGAAGACCACAGCGGGTGCAAACCTTCACCCTGCAATTCACGCAGCGGCCACCAGGAAACCCCCCACACCAAAGCATTCAATACAAGGGCCAGGTACGGCAAAGCCCAAGCCCGGTTGTCAGGCACAGTTCACCACCACACGCCCCTGCAATTGATTGGCCAACACAAGGCGTGCGCTGTCCAAAGCCTGCGCCAAGCGCACTTCCTTGATCATGAAATCCAGATCGTATTCATTCAAGGCTTGCGCCAACATACCCCAGGCGCGGTCACGCTCGGCATGCGTACGGTACACACAATTAATGCCGCGCAAAGTGATGCCGCGCAAGATAAAGGGTGCCACACTGCCTTGAAAATCCATGCCCTGCGCCAAGCCACACGCAGCCACCACACCACCGTATTTTGTTTGGGCACATGCATTCACCAAGGTGTGGCTGCCGACGCTGTCCACAACCGCCGCAAACTGTTCTTTTTGCAAAGGTTTGCCCTGGCGCGACATGGATTCACGGTGAATCAGGTGGGTTGAACCCAACTGCAAACGCTCAAAATGCTTGGCAGCAGATTCCGAAACAGGCTCACCCATTGCATCGATTGAACCTGTCAAACCCACCACTTCATAGCCCAAATGCTGCAACAGCAAACAGGCCACTGTGCCCACACCACCGCTGACACCAGTCACCAGCACTGGGCCGTCTTCGGGTTTCACGGGGTGATCCTGCAACGCCATCACACACAAAGCAGCGGTATATCCCGCAGTGCCCAATGCCGCCGCCCACCTGGCACTTCGGCCGGCGGGAATCGGGGAGATCCATTGTGCAGGCACACTGGCACGTTCTGCCAAACCACCCCAATGTGTTTCACCCAAACCCCAATCGTTCACCTGGCACACTGTACCCACTGGCCATTGGTCTGAGTTTGATTCAATCACCTCGCCCACCGCATCAATGCCATGCACCATGGGGTACTTGCGCGCAATTGGCGCAGTATGGGTAAGCGCCAATGCGTCCTTGTAATTCAGGCAACTGTAGTGCAGCTTCAGCACCACATCCTGCCCGTCAAACTCAGACTCATCGAGAGTTTCCAGCTCGGCCTGCGCTTGCTCAGCCGTCCGGGAAATCCAAGCCCTGATCATTTAGTCTCCTTATTCTGGGTGAGGCAATGATCGCACAAACCAGCCACCAAATTTGCGTGCCGGGCCTGCCTTGCATACACTTCAGGTTTGCCTTAGAAGAACAACTACGCCGTGCGCAAACCCACCGCCAAAAGTCTTATTCTCGACCTGTTGCTTGCATCCAAAGGTCGCCCCCTTTCAGCCAAACAGGCCATTGCCGCCTGCGGCATTTTCGACATCAGTGTGAACAACACGCGTGTAGCCTTGGTGCGGCTTTCGGCCGAAGGCCTGATCGAATCAGCAGGCCGAGCCTTGTACCAACTCACCGACGACGCCCACACCCTGGCCGACGATGTTGCCGCTTGGCGCACCCGCAGCACCCGTGTTCGCCCCTGGGATGGCAGCTACATTGTGGTGCAGGCTGAGAAACTTTCACGCAGCGAAGCCAAACAACAACGCGCCCGTGCACGCGCCTTGCTGATGCTGGGCTTTCAGCCACTGAATGAACACCTGTTTATTCGCCCCAACAACATTGAAGACACACTGCAAAGCGTGCGCGATCGCCTGTACAAACTGGGCCTGGAAAAAGACGCCCCAGTGTTTGAAGCCCGTGATTTCGACCTCGACCTTCAACGCCGAATTGCCACCCTGTGGAACCCACGCGAACTAGAGACCAACTACGCACAACTGGAAAAGAAAATGCGCACCTGGCTGAACCGCTCGGGCACACTGGAGCCGGAAGTCGCCGCCCGTGAATCATTTTTGTTGGGCGGCACCGCAATCAAGCATGTGGTGTACGACCCGTTTTTGCCCGCAGAATGGGTCAATGTTCAGGCCCGAGAGCGGTTCTTGGGTGCAGTGGATGAGGTGGACCAGGCGGGTATGCGAATTTGGAGCAGCCTTTGGGCAAGCATGGAAAGCTGAGCAAGCTGACTGCTCACTTGGCGCGGTTATCCATAGCCCACTCGGCACGGTTACGCCCACTCAGAGCGCTTATTCATAGCCCACTCGGCAGTAGGATTGCTTGGGACGCACTTCAAGAAAACCGCCCCGTTTGAGTTTAGTCGCAGCGTTCGGCTTTAAGCCGACACCGAGACTCGGCCATGTCTTTTGCCGTATATGGACGCCTCC
>NZ_DFOZ01000034.1:0-31716 GCF_002377005.1 Limnobacter sp. UBA3528
TTTCTTGAAGGCGAGGCGATCGAAACACCGCCGCCGATTGGGCAACACAAAGCAGCGGCGCCCCTTCAGGTTCAGAACATTAGCTCCGCTCAAGCTTCGCCAAACTCAGCATTAGCCACTTCATGCCTTGGCGACCAAAGTTGATCTGAATTCTTTGGTCGTCACCTTCACCTTCGTAAGCCACCACCACACCGCTACCAAACTTGGCATGATTCACACCCGTGCCGATGTCGTAGGGTCGCTTGGCGGCTTTGTTGCTGTAACCCACGTTGAGCGTTTTATTTTGCCCCCACACTTTGGAATCAAGCGCATCCCAACCCTGGCTGGCAATGTGCGCACGTTTTGGAGTAAGCCATTTCAATACCTCTTCAGGCAACTCATCGAGAAAACGAGAACGAAGGTGGTAACGAATTTGCCCGTGCAACATTCGCTGCTGTGCATGGCTTAAAAACAGTTGTTCCCGTGCGCGGGTAATGGCCACATACATCAAGCGACGCTCTTCTTCCACGGCCTCTACGCTGGTGCCATCGCCACCCTCCACGGAATTGCCGATGCTGTTCTCATGCGGAAACAACCCTTCTTCCAAACCCGTCACAAAAACGCATTGGAACTCCAGCCCTTTGGCGGAATGCGCTGTCATCAATTGAATGGCCTCTTGACCCGCCGCCGCTGCGTTGTCACCCGCCTCAAGCGAGGCATGAGAAAGAAAATCAGCCAGCGGCGTAATCAACTTTTCTTCGTCCACCATCGTGGCCGCTGCATCTTGGTAATAACCTTCAGCAATCGCGAACGAGGCAGCCGCATTCACCAATTCTTTCAAGTTTTCAACACGGTCTTCACCATCTTTGTCGGCCTGAAAATGAGCCACCAAACCTGATTCATTGATTACCTTATCGACCAAATCGGCAAGGCTCAAGCCACGTGTTTCAAATCGCATGCGCTCGATCAAATCGGCAAATTTTTTCAAACCGGCCTGCGCCCGACCTTCCATGCGATGAATGGCACGGTACAGCGAAGTGCCCTGCGCCGTGGAAATGTCTTGCAGTTGCTCCACGCTACGTGCACCAATGCCACGCGCAGGAAAATTCACAACGCGTGAAAAAGAGTTGTCGTCGTCTGCGTTGTCCATCAAACGCAAATAAGCCAGTGCGTGCTTGATTTCAGCGCGTTCAAAAAAGCGCAAACCGCCGTACACACGATAAGGCATGCCGGCATTGAACAAGGCTTGTTCCACCACGCGGGATTGAGCGTTCGAGCGATACAGAATCGCAATATCGGATCTACCGTAACCTTCCTCAAGCACCAGTTTTTTAATTCGATCGATGATAAAAGCCGCCTCATCCTGATCGCTCGTGGCCTCATACACCCGGATTGCCTCACCCTCGCCGGCCTCGGTCCACAACTCCTTTCCCAAACGGGCTTTGTTGTGCGCAATCAGCACGTTGGCTGCTTTCAACACATTGCCAACTGAACGGTAGTTTTGCTCCAGCTTGATGCGATTCTGCACATTGAAATCATTCTCAAACTGCACCATGTTGGCCACGCGCGCACCGCGGAAGGCGTAAATGGATTGGTCATCATCGCCCACTGCAAAAATGCAGCCTTGGGGACCAGCCAGCCGCTTTAACCAGTTGTATTGCAAGCTGTTGGTGTCTTGAAACTCGTCCACCAAAATGTATTTGAAACGAGCCTGGTAATGTTCACGCAACGCCGGGTTTGCGCCCAACAGTTCGAATGAACGCAACAACAACTCGGCAAAATCAACGACCCCCTCACGCTGGCATTGGGCTTCATAGGCCTCGTACAAGCGAACCATCATGCGGTGGTATTCGTCGTGCGCCTCGACGTCTTTGGGGCGCAAACCTTGATCTTTCGCCGAACCGACGAAGTAGCTCAACTGTTTGGGCGGAAATTTTTCAGCATCAATACCCAGCACTTTGTACATCCGCTTGATCGCGGAAAGCTGGTCTTGCATGTCCAGAATCTGAAAGGCTTGCGGCAATCCGGCTTCCTTCCAGTGGGCCCGCAACATGCGATTGCACAGGCCGTGAAAAGTACCCACCCACATGCTGCGAGTGTTAATCGGCAGCATGGTTGAAATGCGGTGCAGCATTTCCTTGGCCGCCTTATTGGTGAAGGTAACCGCCAATACCCCATTGGGGCCCACCTGCCCGGTTTGAATCAACCACGCAATGCGAGCTGTGAGCACCTTGGTTTTGCCACTGCCAGCCCCTGCCAGAATCAGTGCCGATTCACGGGGCAAGGTGACGGCT
This sequence comes from Limnobacter sp. UBA3528, assembly GCF_002377005.1. Lineage (NCBI taxonomy): Bacteria > Pseudomonadati > Pseudomonadota > Betaproteobacteria > Burkholderiales > Burkholderiaceae > Limnobacter > Limnobacter sp. UBA3528. Next base: position 2,274 of record NZ_DFOZ01000034.1, read on the forward strand.
GCCAGTTGTTCAGGGTTCAGGCTATCAAGTAAAGACACGGCTTCTCACATCAAAAATGGGTTTTGCTGTTGATTTTAACAGTGATTGCCCCACCTGCCTTGCCCGTAAAAAACGAAAAAGCCCGATATAATGACCGATTGGCCTGCCCCACCCGGCACGGCCCCGCCCGCATTCAAAATTCATACCCAAGTTTCCACGCACCATGCTCGACAAATACGCCGCCCAAGACATTGAAAATGCCGTTCAAGGCCAATGGAAAGAATCAGACGCCTACAGGGCTGAGGCTTTCGCCAAAGACGCAAGCGGCAAGCAAAAGCCAAAGTATTACTGCGTTTCAATGCTGCCCTACCCCAGCGGCAAGTTACACATGGGGCATGTGCGCAACTACACCATCAACGACGTCATGATTCGCCAAAAGCGCATGAAGGGTTACAACACCCTGATGCCCATGGGTTGGGACGCGTTCGGCATGCCCGCTGAAAATGCAGCCATGGCCAACGGAAAACCACCCGCGGCTTGGACGTACAGCAACATCGATTACATGAAAAAACAGATGGAATCGATGGGCCTGGCCATTGATTGGTCCAAGGAAGTGGCCACCTGCAAACCCGATTACTACAAGTGGAACCAGTGGCTGTTCCTGAAGATGCTCGAAAAAGGCATTGTTTACAAAAAAACAGGCACCGTGAATTGGGATCCAATTGACCAAACCGTGCTGGCCAATGAACAGGTGATCGACGGCAAAGGATGGCGATCCGGAGCCGTGGTCGAGAAGCGTGATATTCCCATGTACTACATGGCGATTACCGATTACGCGGATGTATTGCTCGAAGATTTGAATGGTCTTCAGTGGCCCGACCGGGTCAAAGTGATGCAGGAAAACTGGATTGGCAAATCCACCGGCGTGCGCTTTGCTTTCCCGCATGAGATCAAAAACACCGCGGGTGAATTGGTTCAAGAAGGCAAGCTGTATGTGTTCACCACACGTGCCGACACCATCATGGGTGTCACCTTTTGCGCCGTGGCGGCTGAGCATCCGCTGGCTGCGCTGGCTGCCGAAAACAATCCTGAACTTCAGGCATTCATCGCTGAATGCAAAGCTGGCGGCGTGGCCGAGGCCGACATGGCCACGATGGAAAAGAAGGGCATGCCCACTGGTTTCACCGTCACACACCCGTTAACCGGTGACAGCGTACCCGTTTGGGTGGGTAATTATGTATTGATGAGCTATGGCGATGGCGCGGTTATGGGTGTGCCCGCACACGATGAACGCGATTTCGCATTCGCTTTGAAGTACGGCATTTCGATCAAACAAGTGATCAGCGTGAAAGGCGAAGTGTTCAACAACGCTGAATGGGCTGAGTGGTATGGCGACAAAGAACGTGGTGTTTGCGTGGCCAGTGGTCCGCTGGATGGCCTGAATTACTCCGCAGCTGTCGATAAGGTGGCCGAGCTGCTTGCATCCAACAACCTAGGCGAAAAGCGTATTCAGTTCCGCCTGCGCGACTGGGGTATTTCACGCCAGCGCTACTGGGGCACCCCCATTCCCATGATTTATTGCGACACCTGCGGCGATGTGCCTGTACCAGAGGCAGACCTGCCTGTGGTGTTGCCCGAAGACCTGGTACCCGATGGCAGCGGCAACCCCTTGGCCAAAAGCGCTGCATTTTATGAATGCAAATGCCCGAAGTGCGGCAGTTTGGCGCGCCGTGAAACCGACACCATGGACACCTTCGTCGACTCCAGCTGGTATTTCACGCGTTATGTGTGCAACGACGCAAACACCATGACCGATGAACGCAGCGACTACTGGATGCCCATGGACCAGTACATCGGCGGTATTGAGCATGCCATTCTGCACCTGCTGTACAGCCGCTTCTGGACCAAGGTCATGAACGACCTGGGCCTGGTGAAATTCCGCGAACCCGCCACCGCCCTGCTGACTCAAGGCATGGTGCTGAACGACACGTATTACACTGAAGAAGCCAACGGAAAAAAAACCTGGATCAATCCGGCCGATGTCTCGGTTGAGTTTGACGACAAAGGTCGCCCGGTCTCGGCAAAACTCAGCAACAGTGGTGCACCAGTGCACATTGGTGGCGTTGAAAAAATGTCGAAGTCCAAAAACAACGGCATCGACCCACAGGCCCTGATCGACCAGTACGGCGCCGACACAGCGCGCTTGTTCACCATGTTTGCTGCACCACCCGAGCAAAGCCTGGAGTGGAGCGACTCTGGCGTGGAAGGCGCACACCGCTTCCTGAAACGCCTTTACCAACTGGCTTTGAATCAGCAAGAAGCCATCAAGGCCCAGCCCGCTCTGAACGCCACAGAATTGGGCAAAGCGGCGCAGAATACCCGCCGCGATGTGCATGAAATTTTGAAACAGGCCAATTTCGACTACGACCGCCACCAGTACAACACCGTGGTGTCAGCCGGTATGAAAATGCTGAACACGCTGGATGCATTCGCCAATGAGCCAAAATCACCAGCCGACCAGGCAGTACTGGTCGAAGGCCTGAGCATTTTGTTGCGCGTGCTGTACCCGATCGTGCCGCATATTACCTGCCACCTGTGGGCCAGCCTGAATTACAGTGCGGCACATGGCCAAATTCTGGATGCACCATGGCCCGAGGTGGACGAGAACGCCTTGGTGCGTTCAGAATTGACCTTGATGGTGCAAGTGAATGGAAAACTGCGAGGCAGCATTGAGGTTCCCGCCGACGCGGACAAAGCCAGCATCGAGAGCGCCGCGCTGGCCAACGAAGCAGCGCAAAAATTCATGGAAGGCAAACCCGCCAAGAAAGTGATTGTGGTGCCCGGCAAACTGGTCAATATCGTTGTTTAAGATCGACCCCAACAACAAGCGAGTCTTTATGAAACGATTTTTTCAAACCATCGCCCTACTGGCAACAACCCTGGCACTGACCGCCTGCGGCTTCCAGTTGCGTGGCCAGTACAACTTCGACTTTGAGAAAATCGAATTGCGCGGCATGGAAAATTCTGAAATGAACCGCAACATGGACTTGCAACTTCAGATTCTGAACTTGAAGGTGAACCCACCTGAAGGTGCCCCTTTGAAGTTGAATTTGATCAGCGAAGCACGAGATCGCAGTATCGTCACCTTCAGTGCAACTGGTCGCGCCCGTGAGGTACGAATTACCTATGAACTGCTTTACAGCGTGGTGGACAAAAACGGAGACTTCCTGATTGCCACCAGCCAACTGAGCCAACGCCGGGAACTGACTTACACCGACGATCAAATTTTGGGCAAGGAAGCCGAGGAAAACCAGCTGTACACTGAAATGCAACGTGACATTGCACGCCAGATTACCGGGCGGCTTAGCGCCTTGCAGTTGGGACCAAAGGGGCAAACGGCGAAGTGAAACAGATTGCGCTTGACACCTGGTTGAACGACGGCGCAAACACCGCTTTGCCACAACTGCTGTGCGTATTTACAGATGAACCCCTGTTTGCGACCCAGGCTGCCGACCTGTACCGTCAACGACTGAAAAAACAAACCGATTACCAGCGACATATTGTTGAAGTGGATCGGCAATTTGACCCACAGGAGTTTTTATCGCTGTTTGCTGAAGCCTCCCTGTTTGGCGATGTTTCGCTGGTTGATTTGCGAATTAATCAACCCAAACTCAGCAAGGAAGCTGCGGAAGCCTTGGGCAAAGCAGCGCAGTGGATCGCTGCCGGTGACACCGGGCATTACCTGCTGGTGAGCGCTCCCAAACTGAATAAAACCCAGGAAAAAAGTGCCGGTTTTGCTGATTTGCTGGCAAAAGGATGCGAGATAGCCTGTCGCCCGGTGGGTGCAGACACCCTGCCCGGCTGGATCGCGCAAGCCGCAAAACGCAAAGGTGTGCAACTGGACCGGGAAACCTGCAGTTGGTTGGCCGAGAAAACCGAGGGCAACCTGCTGGTGGCACACCAAACCATAGAAAAGCTGGCGCTTGAGCACCAAGGAGCTGTGGCCATTGAACAGGTGCAAGGCATGGTTGCCAATTCTGCACGCTTTAACGTGTTCGACCTTGGTGGCAGCTTGCTGGCCGGGGACGCCAAGCGAATTACCCGAATGATGGAGGGACTGGAAGCCGAAGGCGAAGCCCCCACTTTGGTACTTTGGGCCTTGCAAGAAGAAATTCGTGCCATTCGCGACACACAGCAAGCCATGCGGCGCGGAATGTCTTTGTCGGATGCCTGCCGACAAAATAGAATTTGGGGACAGCGGCAAAATCACATTGCAGCCGCCCTGAAACGCCACAACCCTGGCAGCCTTCAAAAACTGACCGCTTGGTGTTATGCCGCCGAAAAAACCATCAAAGGCATGAAACAGGGCAACCCCTGGACCCTGTTTGAGATTATAGGCCTAGGCGTGGCGGGCATTGAACCGCCCGAACTTTGGAACACCTGAAAGAGCAAGTAACATGAGTATCGAACAACAAATTCTGGCCATCGGCAAAAAGGCCCGCGCAGCCGCTGTTTACATGGCCAAAGCCAACACGCACGCCAAAAATACTGCGCTGCTTGAAACAGCCAAGCTGATTCGGGCCAACAAAGCTGCGTTAACCAAGGCAAATCAAGCCGACATGGCTCAGGCTCAATCGAATGGCCTGGACGCCGCGTTGCTGGATCGTTTGGCTTTGAGTGACAAGGCCATCGAAACCATGGCCGAAGGCCTGGAACAAATTGCCCAGCTGCCTGACCCGATCGGCGAGATGACTGACTTCAAGAACCGCCCCTCCGGCATTCAAGTGGGAAAAATGCGCGTGCCGCTGGGCGTTATTGGAATTATTTATGAAAGTCGCCCGAACGTGACCGTGGATGCGGCTGGCCTGTGCATCAAATCAGGCAACAGCACCATTTTGCGCGGCGGCTCTGAGGCATTCCGGTGCAACCAGGCCTTGGCCGCAATCGTTGCCCAAGGTTTGGAAGCAGCGGGCCTGCCAGCGGATGCTGTGCAGGTTATTGACACCACCGACCGCGCTGCTGTGGGTACATTGATCACCATGACCGAGTACGTAGACGTGATTGTTCCCCGTGGAGGCAAAGGTCTGATTGAGCGTATTTCCCGCGATGCCAAAGTGCCTGTGATCAAGCACCTCGACGGCATTTGCCATGTATTCATTGATGAGTCTGCAAACCTCACACATGCAGTCAATATTGCAGAGAACGCGAAAACCCATCGCTACGGCACCTGCAACACCATGGAAACCCTGCTGGTTCACACCCATGTGGCCAAGCCAGCGTTGGCGGAACTTGCGCAGCGTTATGCAGCCAAAGGTGTTGAGCTGCGTGGCTGCAAACGCACCATGGCACTGTTGCCCAGCGTGAAAGCGGCTTCTGAGGAAGACTGGAGCACTGAATATTTGGCGCCCATTTTGTCGATCAAGGTGGTCGACAGTCTTGATGAAGCCATTGCGCACATCAACCACTATGGCTCGCATCACACCGACAGCATCGTGACTGAAAACCACGGCCACGCCATGCGCTTCATTCGTGAAGTGGATTCAGCCTCCGTCATGGTGAATGCCTCTACTCGTTTCGCAGACGGGTTCGAGTATGGCCTGGGTGCTGAAATCGGTATTTCAACCGACAAAATTCATGCGCGTGGCCCGGTAGGCCTTGAAGGCCTGACCAGCCAAAAGTACGTGGTGTTTGGCCACGGTGAAACAAGAAACTGATTGATTCAAAACTAACTGGAGCAGTACATGGACGGTTACCTTTGGGTGAAAGCCTTTCACATTTTGTTTGTCGCTTCCTGGTTCGCAGGTTTGTTTTACCTGCCCAGAATTTTCGTGAACATGGCCATGGAAACAGAGCCCGCCGCCACAGCACGCCTGCTGCAAATGGCGAAAAAGCTTTACAAGTTCATGACCCTTTTGGCGATTCCTGCCTTGTTACTTGGTTTTGCGCTGGTGGGGGTCTACCAAATTGGCGTGGGTGGACAAAGCGGCTGGCTACACGCGAAAATTTTCGTTGTTTTCGCGATTGCCGGTTACCACTACAGTTGTGGCCGCATTCTTCGCAAATTTGAAGCAGGCCAAAATACCCGCAGTCACACCTATTTCCGATGGTTCAATGAAGTACCTGTGGTACTCATGGCCATTGCCATCATTCTGGTGGTTGTTAAACCTTTCTAATTTTTAAAGTAATTCATGCCCTATTCAAACCCGAATCATTCCAAGCCGAACAACGCCGGCAAACCCGCCGGTCAGCAACACAACTCCACCAAACAGAGTGTGTTCAACTGCTTTGCAAGCTGCCCGCGTGGTCTGGAAGAAATTCTGGTCGCTGAACTGGAAAGCATGGGTGCTCAAAAAACCCGCGCAGTCACTGGTGGTTGTACATTCGAGGCCAGCTGGCGCCAAGCCACCCGCATGACCTACTGGACACGGTTTGCAGGCCGCATCGGGCTTGAACTGGCACGAGGAGAGTGCACCAGCGAAGATGAGTTCTATCACATTGCCAAATCTGTTGATTGGCACAACTGGTTCAAGCTTTCCAACACCTTCCGCGTGGATTTGAACAACCTGGGTGCTGACATTCAAAGTGTTCGCTTCACCCAACTTCGCTTGAAAGATGCGGTGTGCGATGCATTTCTCGAACGTTTCGATGAACGTCCGAATGTCAGCGTTGAAGCACCCGATGTACGAATTTTCGCAGCCATTAACCCCACTGAAGCCATGGTGTACATCGATCTGGCTGGTGAGAACCTATTCAAGCGCGGCTGGCGCGAAGAAGCTGGCGTGGCTCCCTTGAAAGAAAACCTGGCTGCCGGTTTGTGGCACATTGCGCGCCAAAGCGAAGCTGGCAAAAATGCCGATGTGTTTCTGGATCCATTTTGCGGCAGTGGTACTTTGGTGATCGAATCACTTTCCCAGCTGTGCGATCGTGCCCCGGGCCTGGAGCGGGCATTTGCTTTTGAAAACCTGAAACCCTTCACCCCCGAGTGGGGCAAAGAACTTCAAGAAGACGCCAATCGCCGCTTCAATGCAGGATTGGACAAAGCGCTCACCACACCTTATTTCCAATGGTACGCCAGCGATATCACTGAACTGTTGATTGACATTGCCCAGGAAAATCTGGCACGTGCCGGTTTCGAAGAACTCTTGGACGCGGGTATTGTTCAGTTCGCGCAGCGCGATGCCCTCACCGTAGAACCTCCGTCACCAAGCGGCATTGTGTTCAGCAATCCACCCTACGGCGAACGTGTGCGCGCCAAAGGTGCGGATGTACCCGAAGATGAAGCCTATGAGCGACTGTTCAAGGCCTACGGCGATCATCTGAAAATGAATTTTTCCGGCTGGACCGCATTTTTGTTCTCCGGCGATCTGGAAATCAAGAAAACGCTGGGACTCAGCCCCAAGCGCAAACGCCCCTTGTTCAACGGACCCATTGAATGCCGCCTGTTTGAAATTCCGTTGACCCGTGGGGTGTATCGACCACGGGCAACCACGGAACAACCGCCAGAAGAAAGCTAAATCACTCTGCCAACAGCTTGGCAATGTCGGCTTTCAAATCAGCGGGCTTGGTGGTGGGGGCGTAGCGGTCGTAAACCTCACCATTCTTGCGCACCAAAAATTTTGTGAAATTCCACTTGATGGCCTCGGTGCCTAAAATGCCTTTGGCCTGAGAAGTCAGGTACTTGAACAAGGGGTGTGCATCGCTGCCTTTCACATCCACCTTCTCTGCCATCAAAAAATCAACGCCGTAATTTTTTTGGCAAAAACTGGCAATCACCTCTTCAGTACCGGGCTCCTGTCCACCAAACTGATTGCAGGGAAAACCGATAATCACCAAACCCTTCTGGCCCAATTCCTTGTGCAATTCCTGCAAGCCTTCGTACTGCGGGGTAAAGCCACACTTGCTGGCTGTGTTCACAATCAACAGCACCTTGCCCTGAAAATCAGCCAGGCTCAGCGGCTTACCGTCTAGGGTTTTGCTTGAAAACTCGTACACATTGCTTGCCATGGGAATTGCCTTTCAAGTGTTGATTGAAAAGCAAGTTTACCTGTAAACCCCAAAGGCTTAAGGTTGGTTGGATCCCGAAATAACGCTCATCGCCACTTCTCGAGTAATCTTTCCAGTCATCAAAAGCCGTTGTACCGCCTGCTCCATGGTCTGCATCCCGTGCTGCGAACCCGTTTGAATTGACGACAACATTTGTGCCACCTTGCCCTCGCGAATCAGATTCCGAATCGGTGGTGTAGCCATCATGATTTCATGTGCAGCCACGCGCCCACCCCCTTGCTTTTTCAACAAGGTTTGGCAGATCACAGCACGCAACGATTCCGACAACATGGCGCGCACCATACTTTTATCGGTCGATGGAAATGCATCAATAATGCGATCGATGGTTTTTGGGGCAGAAGAAGTGTGCAAAGTGGCAAACACCAAGTGCCCGGTTTCAGCGGCGGTCAATGCCAATTGAATTGTTTCAAGATCACGCATTTCCCCCACCAGAATCACGTCCGGATCCTCTCGCAGGGCGGAGCGCAAAGCGGCACCAAATGAATGGGTGTGTTCACCCAACTCGCGTTGGTTTATCACACAGTTCATCGGCGTGTGTGTAAACTCAATCGGATCTTCAATGGTCAAAATATGCGCCTTTTGGTTGCGGTTTACATCGTCAACCATTGCAGCCAAAGTGGTGCTTTTGCCCGAGCCGGTGGGGCCGGTAACCAGAACCAGTCCATTGGGTTCACGCGCAATTTGACGAAACACGGCGGGTGCCTCAAGCTCTTCCAGCGTTTTTACACGGCTGGGTACCACGCGAAATGCTGCCGCTGCTCCCCTGCACTGCATAAACGCATTCACACGAAACCGTGAAAGTCCTTCGATCGAAAAACTGTAATCACATTCATGCGACTGCTCCCAGCCTTGCCATTGCGCCTCTGTCATTGATCCCTGAATCAATCGGTAAATCTCGCGATGCCCCAAAACAGAGTCGCTTAATCTGCGCATTTCACCATTCACACGAATCATCGGCGGCATGTCTGCCGACAAATGCAAATCCGATGCATGTTCCTCCACAGCCCAGGTCAACAATTCGGTCAGTGTCATGTGGCTATAATCTCCTTTTAAGCATTGAATTGATGCAACATGAGCCGAGCCACACAATTGGCTGACATTCAAAGCCGGATTGAAAACGCATGCAGCAAAGCTGGTCGACCCGGTTCGGCTGTGAAGCTGCTGGCGGTCAGTAAAACTTTTCCCTTGAGTGACATCCTTGAGTTTTACAACTGTGGACAAACCGCTTTTGGTGAAAATTACCTGCAGGAAGCCTTAGATAAAATCACCCAGCTGGCTGATCACCCCAATGCGCAAACAATCAATGCCAACCTTGAATGGCATTTCATTGGCCCCATTCAAAGCAACAAAACAAAACCGATTGCGGAAAATTTTTCATGGGTGCACAGCGTTGATCGCTTGAAAATTGCACAAAGATTGTCGGATCAACGACCAGACAAGCTGGGACCGCTGAATGTGCTGGTGCAAATCAACACCTCCGGCGAAGACAGTAAATCGGGAGTCAATGCAGAACAGGCCGCCGATTTGTGCCTACAAATTCAAAGTCTGAAAAATATTGCACTGCGCGGCCTGATGACCATTCCCAGCAACACAGACAACGTGGATCAATTGAAAGCCGAATTCTTAAAGTGCAAGTTGATCTTCGATTCAATCAACTCCAAAGGTTTGCGCATGGACACGCTTTCAATGGGTATGTCTGCAGACCTGGAACTGGCGATTGAATGCGGCTCAAGCTGCGTGCGCGTGGGCTCAGCCTTGTTCGGTGCACGCAACTATTCGAAATAAATATACGGAATCACTATGCAGAACACTCTATTCATTGGCGGCGGCAATATGGCTTTCGCCATTCTTGGCGGATTAATTGGCAGCGGCGTATCGGCCAGCACATTTCATGTGGTGGATCCCAGCCCTGAGGCAGCAGCAAAAATGTCCACTTTGAACATTCAATGCACCACCGACTGGCCAAGCGATTTCACCCCGGAAATCGTGGTGCTTGCGGTAAAACCCCAAATGATGCAAAGCGTACTGAATAATCAGGCTGCCCATTTGAGCAGGGCGCTGATAATCAGCATTGCCGCAGGTGTCAGCGTGGCTCAAATACAGAACTGGAGCCAACAGGGTAATGCACGCGTGGTGCGCTGCATGCCCAATACACCCGCCTTGGTATCGCAGGGTATCTCTGGACTGTTTTTCACCTCGAATTGTTCCGTCGAAGATCGCAACATCGCCCAGCAAATTTTCAGCAGTTGCGGCGAAGTACTGATATTAAACGAGGAAGATGAAATCAACGCAGTCACAGCCATTTCAGGCAGTGGTCCTGGCTATGTGTTTTTTCTGATGGAAGCATTGGCAGAGGCTGCGAAAAACCTGGGATTCAATGAATCACAAGCCAACCTGTTGGTGAGCCAGACCTTTTTGGGCGCAGCCACGCTGGCCAAGCAGTCGGATGATTCATTTGCCACCCTGCGAGAGAAGGTCACCAGCAAAGGAGGCACCACCTTTGCCGGCCTGGAACAGTTGCGCGCACTCGGCGTTCAAGACGCCATTAACAGCGCAGCCAAGGCGGCGTGTACACGTGCGGTTGAGCTACAAAAAGGTGCCAAGTAAACGCCCTTAAAGATACTGAAAGACCAAACCCGCAAACAGCGCGGCCCCAAGCCAATTGTTGTGAAGAAAAGCCTTGAAACACAGAGCGCGGTCGCGATTGCGGATCAACGTGAAGTGGTACACCGCAATGCCCACCGCGCACACCCAACCCAACCAAAAAGCAGGGCCAAAGGCTTGTGAGCGGGCAACCCAAGCCCAAATTGATAAGCTAACTGCGTAACACACTACAATTCCCGCCACATCATATCGGCCCAAAGTAATTGCAGCGGTTTTAATATTCAGTTTTAAATCATCCGGTTTGTCGACCAAGGCATATTCAGTGTCGTAAGCCACCGTCCAAAATACATTGGCTGCAAATACAAGCCAGGCATGCAAGGGCACACTGCCCTGCACTGCTACAAAAGCCATCGGAATTGAGAAACCAAAAGCAATGCCAAGATAGGCCTGGGGCATCGGGAAAAACCGCTTGGTGAACGGGTAGCTGCCTGCCAAAAAAGCAGCAGGGATACTCATCAAAATAACCGGCCACCCCAAAGGCAAGGTAATCAACAAAGCCAAAATCGCCAAGCCAGCCGCCAGCAATAGGGCTTCCTTTTCACCAATTCGGCCACTGGTCAAGGGTCTGTTGCGGGTTCGCTCGACATGCAAATCAATATCGCGATCCGCGTAATCATTGATCGCGCAGCCTGCAGACCTCATCAATACGACGCCAGCGACAAATATCAAAAGCACATGCCAAGGCGGCATGCCCTCGGCCGCCATCCACAAACCCCACAGGGTCGGCCACATCAACAGCAAAATTCCGATAGGTTTATCCAGGCGCAATAGCAGGTAATAATCTCGCAGACGCGCCTTGTTCAGAACGAGCATCACTTAACGCACCATTTGCGGCGCATCCAGAAACTCAACACCGTTCAGGTCGCATTCCATGATTGCATCGCGCAAGGCCTCCAAGGCCTCACGCCGTCCAAAACTTTTGCGCCATACCAGCGCAACTGTGCGACGCGTGTCATCGTCGGCCAAAGGAATGTAAGTCAACAAACTTTCTTTGGGAACGGGATTGGGTACAGAACTGGACGGTAGCACGGTGATTCCCACACCGGAAGCAACCATATGGCGAATCGTTTCAAGCGAGCTACCCTCGAATGTACGTTGAATGCCTTCAGACGATTGCGAAAACCGGGACAGTTCGGGGCACACACCCAACACCTGGTCCCTGAAACAGTGACCAGTGCCCAGCAACAGCATATTCTCGCTGCGCAAATCATCCGAATTAATGGTTTTCTCGTGAGCCCAGCGGTGAGACTTCGGCAGGGCCACCATGAAGGGTTCGTCGTACAGAGGCTGAATCACAAAACCAGACTCATTAATTGGCAGGGCCAAAACTGCAACATCAATTTCACCTTGTTTCAATAGCTCGAGCAGGCGTACTGTGAAATTTTCCTGCAGTACCAGCGGCATCGAGGGCACGCGCTCAATCATGCTTGAAACCAGGCCTGGCAACAAATAGGGGCCAATGGTGTAAATAACACCCACACGCAGCGGACCTGCCAGCGGATCCATACCCTGCTGTGCAATGCTCTTGATTGCAGACGCCTCTTCAAGCACGCGCTGCGCCTGAACCACAATGCGCTCTCCCACTGGCGTCAATGACACCTCGTTGGAACCTCTTTCAAACAAAGACACGCTGAGCTCTTCTTCAAGCTTTTTGATGGCCACAGACAAGGTGGGCTGACTGACAAAACAGGCATCCGCAGCGCGTCCAAAATGCTTTTCCCGGGCCAGGGCGACAATGTACTTGAGTTCGGTGAGGGTCATTTAATTTTGCTATCAAAACTGCGAGTGTAATTATTATTGCAAACGCAGCCCCATCAAGCAACACATCTTTTGTTGAAAACCTTAAAGCCGCATGGGCAGAATCACCATTTGCTGGCCCGCACTGTGCAAACGGCGTTGAAGTTCCAATGCAGCCTGATTGTGCAACAACCGGGTCAGGATATTTTCATTTTCAAACACCAGTTTGCTGGTGAAGAAAATTGCATTGGGATGGTTTTCGGCCACTACTTTCGCCAGGTTCGTCAACTCTTCAACTGCGTCCGTTCCGAACGACAGGTAACTCTTGGCACGCAGTCCGTGGCTACGGCAAAAATTCACAAAGTAATTCAGGGACACTGAAGCATCTACACGCATGGCTTCCAGTGCCTCGCGACCACCATAAGCCTTGGAATCAACAGTCCGTGCGTTCATGAACACGAAATTCTGGAAGTGATTGGGAAACATACGCTGAACCCAAAGCAATGCATGTAAACCACCACCACGGCTGTTGCCCACAATAAATACCGCCGTGTTGCCTTCTGGAATCAACTCGGGCGGAGAGTGTGCGGAGCCATATTGCGCCATAGCAAATACTTCATCAATCTTCGATATTTTTTCTTTGGTTTCTCTGTAATGGTTGCGCACCCACAAGCACACCAACACCACCACAGTAGTGATCAGCATAGTGATCCAGCCACCTTGAAAAAACTGGGTAATAATTGTTCCCAACAAAATGGATGCTGAAACAACAAAACCAAGCGAGGCTGACAAAAAGCCTTTTACAAAACGTTTCTCGTGCCGGTTCTTAAGCCAATAAACGCACAGCCCCAACATGGACAGGCTAAATACAATAAACACATTGATGGAAAACAGCACCACCAACAAATCCACATTCGCGTCGCTTAGATAAATAGCCACCAAGGCCAAACCGCCCATCAGCATGATGCCGTTCTTGGTCACAAAGCGATTGGACAAGTATCGAAACTGGTGAGGCAACCATGAATCAATCGCCATGGTTGACAACACCCTTGGCCCCACAGCAAAAGCGACATGTGCAGCCAACAGCAACACCGCTGTCTCAAGCCCCAACATCACCAGCAAACCAAAAATAACGTAGGGCCAATCCCAACCAAGGTCAGTGAACACCCTTTCAAACAGCACACCATTCAAAGCCATGGTGGGTTCAATATTGACATCCCACAGCGAATACAAGGCTGCCAGACTGGCAGCAGCAAAAGCCAATGCACATGCAACATAAGCCAGCATTTTCCTGCGGTTCTCGCTGCTCTGCCTGTAACGGCTTAACTGCACCGTATCCGAAGCAGCCTCAATGCCAGTGTAGGTACCTCCACCCAGAAAAAATCCGCGCGCGAAAATTGCCAATACCGGCAGCCAGCCCAAGGTACTTAGGTCTGACTCGGTGGTTTCAATGCTGCGTTTAACTACCCCACCGATGTCCTGAAAGTGGTCGGAAAAACCCACAAGGATGAAGACCAAGTGGGTTAGCAGGAAAGCCACAAACAAATACTTGAAGGGTTTCAGGTTCAGATGACGCCCCTGAATATGAAAATTCATCAAGCCAACCATTAAGGCCATAGAGACCCACACCCGGTACTCATAAAAATACGGAGGTAAGAAGCTGAACATCAAATGGGTTGATGCGCTTATTCCCAAAGCCACCATCAGGACATAATCGACCAGCAATGCAGCACCTGCGATCAAACCCACCCTGGGGCCCAGCAAGTTGGTGGCCATGGCATAGCCGCCACCGCCTTTTGGAAAAAGCTCGGTGACGCGGAAATACGTGAGTGACACCAGGAGAATGGAAAGCGCTGTCAACAATCCCAAAAACAGCAGCAAATGGCGAGATTCGCCCAGTGCCTTGAATGATTCCTCAGGGCCAAAAGCCACGGAGGCCAAACCACAAGCCCCAACGGCAACCCATGCATATTTCTCGGAGAAAATGTCGTCGCGTTCGTCTGCCTCAAGAGAGGTTGACGCCGAGCGTGGCACAGCAGATTTTTGACCAAGCGAAGCGTTGGCCTTGCCTGACTTTTGGGTTTGACTCATGCGTACATTGCGGCGCAACAAACAAGTCGAGTATGGTATACCGTCCCCATGGGCAACACAATGCACCTCTCGGCGTTATCATTGCAACTGAAGCAGTTTAGATCCATTTACCCAATCATTTCCAAGACTCAAGATGACACAAGCCTCCGTTGTATCTACCCCCAAAGCCCCCGCAGCAATCGGCCCATATAGCCAAGCAATCAAGCTAGGTAATCTGGTGTTCACTTCGGGACAAATCGGCCTGAACCCTGCCACTGGCGACCTTGTAGGTCCGAGCACCGAGGAGCAGGCACGCCAGGCATTTTCCAACCTCAAGGCAGTGGCAGAAGAGGCAGGTGGCAGTCTGGCCAACGTTGTGAAATTCACCCTGTTTTTGACTGATCTCAGTGAATTCGCGCAAGTCAACGCGATCATGCAGGAATATGTGTCTGCACCCTTCCCGGCCCGCTCGACCGTGGGTGTGGCGAGCCTTCCCAAAGGCGCGCGCTTTGAAGTGGAAGCCATTTTGGCCCTTTAACCGCGCAGCAAAGCCAAACACTTGACAGCAGCAGCCCCCAACCACAAACCCGGCTTCGAGGAGCTGCTGCCGCTGCCGGTAAGCATTGCCGACGCCGTGGGTAGCTTATTGACGGCCCCACATTGGATGGGGTTGGCCTTGCACCTGCCCCTTCGTTTTGAAGACAAGGCCTCGATCACGGCCATGGACTCGCTTCAGCTGGGCCAGAAAGTGAACCTGCTGGCCACTGTGGTGGGTACTGAAGTGCAGTACCACCCTCGCAAACAACTGCGGGTGTGGGTCGAAGACGGCGACACTACCCTGCTGTTACGCTGGCTTCATTTTTACCCAGGCTTGCAACAAAAACTCAGCGAAGGGACCCGAATTCAGATCAACGGCCAAATCCGTCAGGGCTATGGCACGTTCGAGATGGTGCATCCCACCGTGAAAATTGCTCCCCCCGGAACTCTGGATGCATCCATCAACCCCATAGCGCCCCCAACAAACTCGAGTTCGGTGTTGGAACCTGTTTACCCCAGCACAGGTCAGTTGAAACAAAGCGACTGGCACCGCTGGATGAAGAAACTACCGGCCGCTTGCTTCATTGATACCTTGCCCACCAACCTGTGTAAAAAACACAAATTGCTGCCATGGCCTACCGCCCTTCAAACACTACACGGCCAAGCCAAACCCGAAGAACTCTATGACCTGAATTTGCGCACTCATCCTGCCTGGACACGTGTCAAAGTGGATGAATTGCTGGCCCAGCAACTTTTGTTGCGCGAGTATCGTCAACAGCGGACCCTGGAAAAAGCCAGCCCGCTAAAAGCTGAGAAAATCACAAAAACCAGCTTGGTTTGTCAATTCATGGCACAACTGCCTTTTCAGCTGACAGGAGCACAGGAACGTGCCTGCCGTGAAATTTTCGAAGACTTGGCCCACCCCTACCCAATGCAACGTTTGCTACAAGGCGACGTGGGGAGCGGTAAAACTCTTGTAGCCGCGCTGGCCTGCTTGCGCGCTATAGAAAATGGCAAACAAGCCGCAATTTTGGCACCCACCGAAGTATTGGCAGCCCAGCACCACCATAAACTTGCGCCGCTGTTCGACGCGGTAGGCGTGCGGTGTGCAAAGCTTCAAGGGGCCATGAAAAAAAGCGAAAAAGACCGAACACTGAAAGCGCTGGCTGCCGGCGAAATCGACGTGATTATTGGCACTCACGCCTTGGTTCAAGACCATGTCCAGTTCCAGTCACTGGCACTGGTTGTGGTAGATGAGCAGCACCGCTTTGGCGTTGCCCAACGCCTGTCTCTAATCGCCAAGGCAAGCGACGGGCATTTGGCCCACCAACTCATGATGAGTGCAACGCCCATTCCACGCACACTGGCTCAAACCTATTTATCAGACCTTGCGGTGTCCAGCCTGGATGAAAAACCACCGGGCCGAAAACCCATTATCACCAAGCTACTTTCCCAGAAAAAACGGGAACAACTCATTTCTGCCATTGAAGGTGAAATAAACAAAGGACAGCAAGTGTATTGGGTGTGCCCACTGATCGAAGAAAGTGAAACACTCGACCTTCAGGCAGCACAGGCCACCTATGCCGACTTGTGCGAACAACTTCCAACACGGCGCATCGGCCTGCTTCACGGCAAACAAGACAACAAACTCAAGCAAGCCACCATGGCTGCATTTTCAGCAGGTGAACTTGATTTGCTAGTGTCCACCACAGTAATTGAAGTGGGCGTAGACGTGGGCAACGCAAGTTTAATGGTCATTGACCAGGCTGAACGTTTTGGGCTGGCTCAACTTCACCAGCTTCGTGGCCGCGTAGGGCGTGGCAGCGTGCAAAGCGTTTGCGTTCTGTTGTACGGTGGCCCCTTGTCAAACACCTCCAAACTGCGCTTGAAAGCGATGCATGAAAGCGACGATGGATTTTATTTGGCTGAAAAAGATCTGGAAATTCGGGGCCCAGGTGAGTTGCTTGGCAAGCGGCAATCTGGCTTGCCCATGATGCGCTACGCCGACCCACTGGTCGACAAAGACTTGCTGGAATTGGCGAGAACATTGGCTCAACAAATGCCGCCAGAGGCGGAGAACACTCGCCGACACGTTCAACGATGGATTGAGGAAACGCCTTGGTGGTTGAGTTGAATATCGACTAAGCAAACATTGTGTAGACCAACACTCGAATTCTCGATAATCAGGTGGATATGCAAGAAAACAAAAAGCCAGTTCTCTGAGAACTGGCTTTCTGTTTTACCCAAGTGAACGACTACAAAATGCTTATTCAGCAGCTTGCTTGTTCACACGGTTGGGCAACTTTTCCTTGATACGTGCAGACTTGCCTGAACGATCGCGCAGGTAGTACAGCTTGGCGCGGCGAACATCACCACGACGCTTCACTTCGATCTTTTCGATAGACGGTGAATAAAGCTGGAATGTACGTTCTACGCCTTCGCCAGATGAAATCTTGCGAACAATGAAGGAAGAATTCAGACCGCGGTTACGACGGGCGATCACGACACCTTCATAAGCCTGCAGACGTGAACGCGTACCTTCGATTACTCGAACGCTTACGATTACAGTGTCGCCGGGGGCAAACTCGGGAATTTCTTTACCCAAGCGAGCAATTTCTTCTTGCTCAAGTTGTTGAATCAAATTCATTGATAGCTCCAAGTCATCATTCACGGGCTTTTATGGTTCAATAAATTGAACGTGCACCGCCAGAGGATGAAAACAATAAAAAGTGATTGCCTGTAAATTCAATACGAGCAATCCACCAACTTAACCCTTCTTGCCAGCCTTACTTGCCTTGTCATTTAAATCAAAAGCAAAGTTCTCCAGCAATTCGGGTCGAAAGCGTTTTGTGTAAGCTTTTGCCTGCTCAAAACGCCAGCTTTCTATTTTCGCATGATTTCCCGACAAAAGCACGTCTGGAACTGCTTTATTATCAAAAACTTCCGGGCGCGTGTAGTGCGGACAATCCAGCAAACCCGCCTCAAATGAATCCTGGGTCGCCGACAATGCATGATTCAGCACATCAGGCAGCAAACGCACCCAGGCATCGACCAAACAAGCCACAGCCAGCTCTCCACCAGACAGCACAAAGTCGCCCAAACAGTAAGTTTGGTCGACATAGTCATCGATAAAACGCTGATCTACACCCTCGTAGCGACCGCAAAGTAGAATTGCGCCCTCACCTTGATCGCTCAAAGCACGAACATTTTCTTGCTTAAGCAAAGGACCATGCGGCGTCAAAAAAACCAAAGGTGCATCGTCACCGCGCACACCACGGATCGCCGTGACACAACGCACCAAGGGTTCAGCCAGCATCACCATGCCTGGGCCACCACCATAAGGCCTGTCATCCACAGTGCGGTGCGGATCATCCGTGAAATCACGCGGGTTCCAGCAATTCAGTTCAAACAACTGCTTTTTCAAAGCCCTGCCCACGACACCCAACTCAACCAATCTCGGAAACTGGTCAGGGAAAAGGGTGATCACGTCAAAGCGAGGGCCTGACATCAGTAATCTTCCTGCCAATCCGCTTGAATTTGTTTGGCCTGCGTGTCCACATTGACAACATACGCTGCCACAAAGGGAATCAGCATTTCCTGCTCAGCGTCACTCTTGACCGACAAAATAGGATGTGCTCCATGATCAACAACCTGGGCAACGGTGCCCAATACCCTGCCCTCCAGATTGGTGACAAGACAACCAACCAAGTCGACCCAATAGTACTCACCCTCCGTAGGTGCCGGAAAGCGTGCACGTGACACGTAAACCCGACGCCCCTTGAACTGTGCTGCCAGTTCGGGCTGTTCTATGCCCTCAAGATGCGCAACAATTCGACTGGAGTGTGGTTTGCTTTGCAAAACACGAAATGGCTCGAAGACGAGGTCTTCGAATTTTGGCTGTGCCGCGCGACGAACCACCGCTCCCTCGGAAGAAGGCAACCGTGACACCCACCATTGTTTGCTTTTCAGCAACACATCGGGCTCTTCAGACGAGGGCAACACATTGATCCAGCCCTTCAGGCCGTAGGGTTCACCAATTCGCCCCAGTTCTACCAAATCGTCGGGTACATTCATGCTCGGTGTCCAAAATGGGCAAATCATAAAACCAAAAACAAAAGTCCGCGAACGTATCATCCACGGACTTTGTGTAACAACCTGCCTTTTAGCTTGCGCTTGCTCCGGAACTGACCGGAGTCAATGCAACAGTATTAAGCAGCTTGCTTGGCGTTGTATTCACCAACCAGGCGCTCTACTGTAGAAGAGCATTGTGCACCAACGCTTTTCCAGTAGGTCAGGCGATCCATGGCAATGCGCAGGCCCTCAGAACCTTCCGGTGCTACAGGGTTGTAGAAACCGATACGCTCAATAAAACGGCCATCGCGACGGTTGCGTGAATCAGCAGCCACCAGGCTATAAAATGGGCGCTTTTTAGAACCACCACGTGCGAGTCGAATGACGACCATAATTTCCTCTATTAAATTAGTGCCTGCAGAACAAACTTTGGCCACTGCAAACGAATGAATCATTGGGATTTCGACACACGAAATCCGATAACCCGCTATTATAGCCAGCGTAATCCAATCTAACAAGCAGTGTTTTAAAAAATGAATGCATCACCCCAAGAACCCTTCAAATCCAAGCTTATGTTCTGCTGGCTTGCCCTGCTCACTGGTGCAATCGGTGGTCACTGGATTTACGCGGGTAAAAAACGTTTCTGGTTCTACATGCTGACATTCCCGTTATCTGCGTTTGCAGGCTGGATTGACACCATGCGCTACGGCCTGATGAAAGACGAACAATTTAATGCCCTTTTAAACCCCGAATACCCCGCCAACACTCGACAAACCACGGGTGCAGTGGTTGTTTCCGTGGCCTTGTCGCTGGCCTTTGGAATGACTGCCTTAATGGCCACCTTGGCCATGGTGTTTCAGTGGTATTTCAGCGGGATCGTGAGTTAAACACCGCTGCGAAACCGGTTCGAGCAAAAAAAAGCCCGCTAAAAAGCGGGCTTAACAGGGCTTGAGGAGACAGAGACACTTGCTTGGTCGCACAATGCTCGCCCCTGAGGGGAGTATGCGATTCCACAAGCAGTTGGCCTACCCTTAAAACGTGGGGGAACCCCAACGGTTTACGAGCGACTCGGTTCAAGAGGCCGAATCAACCAACATTACTAAGTGTCAAAGCTCCCGCTTTAGTTTCATGGTTTCAAATATTTTTTAATCAAACGGCCTACGTAGCGCGCCACGCCTTCTTCTACGCTGTAAAAACTGCCGTGGTAGCCTGCGGCACGCAAGTTACTTAAATCAGCCTGGGTGTAGCTTTGATACTTGCCTTTCAGCGCATCCGGAAACTCAATGTATTCAATAAAACCACCTTTCACCGCGTCCTGCAGGCTTAGAACAGCACTACCCTGGCTTTCACGCAACGTATTCAAGGTGGTCAAAGCCACATCGTTGAATGTTTGGGCACGCCCTGTGCCCAGGTTATACACCCCTGCAGGTGCAGTGCTGGCATGCTCGAAGAAAAACATGTTCACCTTCACCACATCTTCAATCGAGACAAAATCTCGCTGCTGGCAGCCTGCCTCGTAACCACCGTAGGGGCCAAACAACTTCACCGAACCACCCTCACGAAACTGGTTAAAGTTGTGAAAAGCCACTGAAGCCATGCGCCCTTTGTGCTGCTCACGATCGCCGTACACATTGAAATACCGAAAGCCAAACACTGGCGCCTTCAAACCGATCTTCATTTGACGACGCAATACCTGATCGAACAAAAACTTGGAATAGCCATACACATTCAATGGTTTTTCAACCTCACGGCTTTCAACAAACTCCGTGCTTCCGCCATAAACGGCTGCAGATGAGGCGTACAGGAACGGAGTGCCCGTGCGTTGCGCCCATTCAAACAGGGTTTGGGTGTAACGGAAATTGTTGGCCATCATGTAGTTGCCATTGTGCTCCATCGTGTCGGAACAGGCCCCTTCATGAAAAATTGCGTCGAACTTACCGAACTCGCCACGCTCAATACGCGCAAGAAAATCAGTTTTATCCAGGTAGTCGGAGATTTCACAATCCACCAAGTTCAAAAACTTGTCGCCTTTGGTCAGGTTATCCACCGCCAATACGTCGGTAATGCCACGTTCGTTCAGGGCCTTTACCAAATTGCTGCCGATTAAACCAGCCGCACCCGTCACAATCACTTTCATGGTCGATTCCTTCAATTCAATTCTTCCGGCAATATCACTGCTGTACCTAGTTTGCCGACCACCACACCGCCTGCCTTATTGGCCAATGCCACGCTGTCGGGCAGGCTCATGCCAGAACCCACTGCACAAGCCAAGGTCGCGATCACCGTGTCACCAGCGCCCGACACATCAAATACTTCGCGAGCCTGCGCAGGCACGTGAAAACTCCCGTCAGCGGTAAACAGCGTCATGCCTTCCTCGGAACGAGTCAACAACAAAGCCCCCAACCTCAAGCGCTCACGCAGGGTTTGGGCTTTTTCAATCAACTGGGCCTCAGTTTTCCAGCTACCCATGACCTGCTTGAACTCAGACCGATTCGGTGTCAATACCGATGCGCCGGCGTATTTCGCGTAATCGTCCCCTTTGGGATCGACCAAAGTAGTTTTGCCTGCCTTTTTGCACAAAGCAATCATTTCAGCCACATGTTCCAGACTGCCTTTGCCGTAGTCTGAAAACAGCACCACATCGTGATTGGCGTACTCCTGATCAAACAACTCCATTTTGGTGGTGAGTTGCTCAGGCGAGGGGCGCTCCTCAAAATCGATTCGTACCAACTGTTGCTGACGGGCAATCACGCGCAACTTCACAGTAGTAGGAAAATTGGGGTCTTTGAGCAAACGCGAACGTACTCCACTTTTTTCAAGCAAGGCCTCAACCGTGTGGCCAGGCTCGTCATTGCCCACCACGCCCATCAAGCACAACTGCGCGCCCAAAGAACTGGCGTTAATTGCGACGTTGGCAGCACCACCCAAACGTTCGTCTTTGGTACCCACCAGCACCACAGGCACCGGAGCCTCCGGGGAAATACGCTCTACATCGCCAAACCAATAGCGATCCAGCATGACATCGCCGACCACCAGAATTTTTGCGTCTTTAAATTGAGACCTGTCGACCATTGTTCAGCCTGTTTTAATGGGTATGAGCTTGTGTATGTGCTGCCTTTTTGGCTGACACCGGGTAAAAATCAAGTTCTTCTGCACGGCGCGGCACAATTGAATCCCAATTGGCACAACCGGGGCATTGCCAGTAAAACTTTTTGGCCTGAAAACCACACGACTGGCAGCGATAGCGCTCCAGGCGCTGAGTGTGTTTGGAGATCAACTCACGCGTCAGGCGTAAGTCTTGCATTCGATCATCGTCAAGCTTGCCACGCAACTGATGCTCAAGCAATTTGTCCAGCCCCAGCAAGCTGGGACGGGCACGCACCTGCTCTCGTAGCAATTCGAATGCTGCAAATGGCCCTTTGGTCTCTTCGACGGCCTGCGCCAATACAAGCAGCAAATCAATGGAGGGGTACATGGTGCAATATTCCAGCAAAGCGGAAATACCCTCTTCTTCGCGCTCAAGTTTCTTGAACGCTGCCCACATATTTGGCCCCACCAAAGGTAAATACCAAGGATTCTGTCGCTCGGCTGCGCGCCACTGGCCAATCGCTTCCTCAAATTGGTTCTGGGTGAAATAAATATCACCTAGCAACAAAGAGGCGCGCACATTCTGTGCGTCGGTTAGCAAAGCATTTTGCAGCTCCGCTTTGGCCTTCAGCAAATCGCCCGCGTCAATAAACTGGGCAGCAAGTTCGCAGTAAAAGTGTGCAATGTCGCCGGCTGGCACCTCAGCACCATATTCACGAAGCTTGTGGGCTTGGGCAATGGCTTTGTCCCAGGCTTTTTCCAGCTCATACAACTCGAGCAACTGGCGTGACGCCTCTGCCTTCATATCTGAGCCTGACAGGCTGTGGAAAGCTTGCTCAGCGCGATCAAGAATACCGGCTCGCAGAAAATCAACCCCCAACTCATAGGTGGCCTTTTCCCGATCTGCCAACGTAATTTGTTCACGTGTTGTCAAAAACTGATGCACCCGAATTGCGCGATCAATTTCACCTTTTTTTCGAAACAGACTGGCCAACGCAAAATGCAATTCAACAGTGTGGGTGTCGATCGCAGCCACCTCCAGAAAAGCATCAATCGCTTTGTCCGGCTGCTCACTCAACAGGAAATTAACGCCCTTAAAATACGAGGCTGGCAGTTGACCGCGCACGGATGCATCTGATCGCTTTTCAAGGCGCGCGGCCATCCATCCCAAGCTGAATATCAGTGGGATAAGGACCAACCACCAGGTTTCAAATTCCATGACTTGGGCCTATCGGCAAAGCTGGCATCGGTTCTTCAACAACAACTGGGGTGTTGCCCTGTGCTTTGAGTTGGCTCAACTCGCGCTCGAGACGTTCCTCATTTTTGGAAGCCACAGAAGCAGCTCGCTTGGCCTTCAGCCAGGACGGTAACAAGGAAATCCATGCGAAAACGGCTCCCAACAGCAAGGCCAGCAACAAAGCCACCACCAACTGAACCTGAATTTCAAGCCCTGGCAACCACTTGACGGTGACTAAATCTGTGTTTCGAATGGAAAAGGTGAGAACAACAAGGAAAAGTGCAAGTCGCACTACCCAGGCAAGTATTTTCAAGGTGGTCCCCTGTTTGTAGTTGGATCAACGCCGATTCATTCATCGGCGTGATGACTCAGGCTTCACCGAAGAACGATCGAATTAACTCTCTTTCTTGGAGTATAAATCAACTCGCTCGCGTAGCTCTTTGCCGGGCTTAAAGTGAGGCACGCGCTTTTCAGGCACAACCACTTGTTCGCCGGATTTTGGATTGCGACCCACACGCTGGGGGCGACGGGTCAGAGAGAAACTACCGAACCCACGGATCTCAATGCGCTGACCTTCGGCCAAGGCTTGAGTCATGGAATCGAGAATGCTTTTGACAGCGAAATCCGTGTCGCGCACAGGCAACTTGGGAAAGCGCTTGACCAGCTGATTGATGAGTTCTGATTTAGTCATTGTTCTTAAAATAAAAAGGCGCTTCCCGAATGGGAAGCGCCACTTCTACAGACTGATTACTGGTTATTACCCAGTTTTGCTTTCAACAGCGCGCCCAAGCTGGTGGTACCAGCAGAGCCAGCGCTTTCTTCAGAGATCTTCTTCATCGCTTCGTCAGTGTCAACCTGGTCTTTGGCCTTGATGGACAAAGCGATTGAACGGGCCTTGCGGTCCACGTTAATCACCATGGCTGTCACAGCGTCGCCTTCCTTGTATGCATTGCGAGCATCTTCAACGCGGTCGTTGGAGATTTCGGAAGCACGCAGGTAACCCTCGATGTCATCGCCCAGATCAACTACAACACCCTTGGCGTCCACAGACTTCACGGTGCCGTTGACCATGCTGCCACGGTCATTGGTGGAAGCGAATACAGTGAATGGGTCGCCAGACAACTGTTTTATACCCAAGCTGATGCGCTCGCGCTCTGTGTCGATGGCCAATACCAAGGCCTCAACTTCGTCGCCTTTCTTGAAACGACGCACGGCTTCTTCACCGGTTTCGTTCCATGACAGGTCCGACAGGTGTACCAGACCGTCGATGCCACCAGGCAAGCCGATGAACACGCCGAAGTCAGTGATTGACTTGATTGCGCCAGACACCTTGTCGCCTTTCTTGAAGCTGGTAGAGAACTCTTCCCAAGGGTTGGCTGCACATTGCTTCATGCCCAGGCTGATACGGCGACGCTCTTCGTCGATTTCCAGAACCATGACTTCCACTTCGTCGCCCAAAGTAACCACTTTCTTGGGATCGACGTTCTTGTTGGTCCAGTCCATTTCTGACACGTGTACCAGGCCTTCGATACCTTGCTCTACTTCAACAAATGCGCCGTAGTCAGTGATGTTGGTAACCTTTCCGAACAAGCGTGTGTCGGCTGGGTAGCGACGTGACAAACCGACCCATGGGTCTTCGCCAAGCTGCTTCACGCCCAAGGACACACGGTTCTTTTCCTGGTCGAACTTCAATACTTTTGCTTCGATTTCTTCGCCAACTGTCAGCACTTCTGACGGGTGACGTACACGACGCCATGCCAGGTCGGTGATGTGCAGCAGGCCGTCGATACCGCCCAAATCCACGAAAGCGCCGTAGTCGGTGATGTTCTTGACGATGCCCTTGACCACAGAACCTTCCTGCAGGTTGGACAGGAGCTTTTCACGCTCTTCACCCATGGTGGCCTCAACCACTGCACGGCGTGACAACACAACGTTGTTGCGCTTGCGATCGAGCTTGATCACCTTGAATTCGAGGGTCTTGCCTTCGAATGGTGTGGTGTCTTTCACGGGGCGCACATCTACCAGTGAACCTGGCAGGAAAGCGCGAATGCTGTTGACCATCACAGTCAAGCCACCCTTCACCTTGCCGGTGATGGTACCTGTAACCAGCTCGCCTGATTCCAGGGCTTGTTCCAGGCTCAGCCATGCGGACAGACGCTTGGCCTTGTCGCGTGACAGCAATGTTTCACCGTAGCCGTTTTCAAGGGCTTCGATAGCCACGGAGATGAAGTCACCGTCGTTGACTTCGATGTTGCCGTGATCATCTTTGAATTCTTCGAGAGGAATGTAGCTTTCGGATTTCAGCCCGGCGTTCACAACAACGTAGTTGTAATCAACACGAACAACTTCGGCTGTGATCACTTCACCTGCGCGCATTTCTTTGCGATTCAGGCTTTCTTCAAACATAGCTGCAAAGCTATCTGGGGCTTGGGTAATTTCAGTTGTGGTCATAAATTTGAGATTTAACACGCCACTGCGGGAGGCAAGGCGGAGTTCAAAAACGCATTTTTCGGGATTGAAAAATACGGCGTTTTATTCAGCGTTCTCAAACCTGCTTAAAAAACGGGCAAAGTTCACCAAATAAGGGATGAGAGTATATCAAGAAAGTCTTTGTTGATCAAGCGTTTAAATGCGCTCTTTGGCCCAGTTGTGGATGGTTTGAAGCACCTGCTCGATTGGCATGGCAGAGCAATCGAGCACCAGCGCATCATCGCATGGCTTCAACGGCGCCACTGCGCGCTCTGAGTCCCGTTTGTCGCGAGCCATCAGGTCACTGAATATGGCTTGAAAGTCCGCCTGTTGGCCGCGTGCCTCGATTTGCTTCACGCGGCGTTCAGCACGCACTTGTGCGCTCGCAGTCAGGAATACTTTCAATACTGAATCGGGAAATACGACTGAGCCCATGTCCCGACCATCGGCGACGAGACCCGGGGCTTGACGAAAGTCCCTTTGCCGCTGAAGCAGGCCAGCACGAACTTCCGGTACAACAGCGAGGCGGGACGCCATGACACCGGCAGCTTCTGTCCTGATGATTTCAGAGACATCTACGCTGTCAAGCAGCACCTGAGTGCCCTGAAAATGCACCGGCAAATTGGCGGCCATGGAAATGATCCGCTCAAGATCAGATTGAACATCTGGATTCAAACCCGCCTGATCCACAGCCACAGCCAACACTCGGTAAATTGCGCCGCTGTCCAGATAGTGAAAGCCGAGCTTTTCCGCCACCAAGGCAGCCACAGTCCCCTTGCCCGAGGCGGTGGGGCCGTCGATCGCGATGACAGGGCAGTTGGGGATGTTCATTGACCTTAACCCTTGCGCACCGATTGAACCTGCATTCCCAGCGAGTTGGCCAGGGCCACAAAACCGGGGAATGAGGTATCTACAGTTTGAGCGCCATGAATGACCATGGTCCCCTCGGCCCGAATGGCTGCAACACTGAAAGACATGGCAATTCGGTGATCGCCCTGTGATTCAATGCTGGTGGCTTTGTATCGTGTGCCGCCAATGTGCCCCAGGCCCTGAATGATCATGCCATCCTCGGTGGGCTCGGCATCAATACCGCACTTTTGAAGACCGTGCGCCATCACGGCAATGCGATCTGATTCCTTCACTCGCAATTCTTCAGCACCGGTCAATATGGTGCGCCCTGTGGCATTGGCTGCCGCCACGAACAACACTGGAAATTCATCAATCGCCAAAGGCACAAGGTGCTCTGGAATTTCAATACCTTTTAGGGCTGCGCTGCGAACTCGCACGTCTGCGACGGGCTCACCGCCCACCTCGGCATGATTGCTCAGTTCGATGTTGGCCCCCATCAGCTTCAGGATATCGATTACACCGGTGCGGGTCGGATTCAAACCGACATGCTTCAACGTAATGTCCGCCTGTGGTGCAATCGAGGCGGCCACCATGAAAAATGCAGCTGACGAGATGTCGGATGGCACATCAATTTTGGTGGCTTTCAAGGTTTGACCACCCTTCACACTGGCTTTGGCGCCATTGGTAATAACTTCAACACCAAAGCCGCGCAACATGCGCTCAGTGTGATCACGGGTAACAGCAGGTTCGGTGACGGTGGTTGTGCCGTCGGCATACAAACCGGCCAGAAGTACGCAAGACTTCACTTGTGCCGAAGCCATGGGCAACACGTAATCAATCGCCTTCAAAGTGGTGCGACCGTGAATATGCAGGGGTGGGCGACCACCCTCTTGTGCTTCAATTCGCGCGCCCATCAGCACCAAGGGATCAATGACCCGCTTCATCGGGCGCTTGCCCAAGCTTGAGTCGCCGGTCAGCATGCAATCGAAATCCTGCCCTGCAAGGAGCCCCGACATCAGGCGCATTGAAGTGCCAGAGTTGCCGCAGTCGAGCACCTGTCGTGGTGCCTTCAAACCATGCATGCCCACGCCATGCACCTTGACTTTGCTCCGGTCCGGACCCTCAATTTGAACCCCCAAGGCACGAAACGCATTCATGGTCGCAAGTGCATCTTCACCTTCGAGAAAGCCCTCCACCTCGGTGATGCCCTCGGCAATTGAACCCATCATGATTGAGCGATGGGAAATTGACTTGTCGCCAGGCACGCGAACCGAGCCGGACATTCTATCCGTGCTGCTGGCGTGAAACTCGATCAAATTCAGATCTGACATAGCAAAATATCCGTTGAATAATTGGACTGACTTAATTCTGTTTCCAGTGACTGCGGTATTCAGATGCCTGAGCAAGAATACGTTCCAGTGTGGCTCGATCATTGCCCTCAATCGCCTTGCGAAGGCTGGCAATATTGGACTCAAAACCACTCAACATACTCAACAAGGCAGCGCTGTTGTTCTGGAAAATGTCGGCCCACATTTCAGGTGAACTGGCGGCAATGCGGGTGAAATCCCTGTAGCCGGCACCGCCCTCTTTCATGAATTCCGCACCTTTGGGGTGCCCCAAAACACTGGCCACATAGCTGAATGCCAACAGGTGCGGCAAGTGGCTGACCGCGCCAAACATTTCGTCGTGATCCATTGCATTCATGGTGCTTAACTTGGCACCAATGGCTGCCCAAAAGATTTCGACTTTTTTAAGACCCGCCGGGTTGGTTTGTGGCAAGGGGCACAGCACGCAATTGCGCCCCTCAAACAGATCGGCAACTGCTGCGGCGGGGCCATGCGATTCACCACCGGCAATAGGGTGTGCCAAAACGAATCGTGCCTTCAAACCAGGAAATTGTGGCTCGAGTTCATCCAGCATGACAGCCACATCCGACTTGGTGCTGCCAGCATCGAAGATCAGGCAATTGGGCGGCAAAGAAGGTAAAAACTGGGTCAGCACTTGCTTGTACTGACGAACCGGGATGGACAAAACCACCACATCGACATTGCGCACATTGGAGTCGCCTGGACCTGCGATGCACTCATCAACAATACCCAAGCGAAGCGCTTCATGGGCAGTTTCAAGTTTGCGGGAATAACCCAGCACATGGCCAACCAGCCCTTTTTTCTTCGCAGCGAGACAAATGGAGCCGCCGATCAGCCCCACGCCGATGGCGAGCATTCGATTAAAGATTGCGCCCTTGGCCATCACGGCGCCTGCAGCGTGGCCAGCGCTTTGGGCAAAGCCACCAAGAAGGCTTCATTTTCATGCGGCAGGCCAATCGACACGCGCAACCACTGAGGCAAGCCATAGCCGTTTACCGGGCGAACAATCACCCCCAAACGCTGCAAGGCATCGAATACTTTCATGCCCGCGTCGTCCGAATTTCCAGCCTTGAACAACACAAAATTGCCGTAGGAAGGGACATATTCAAGACCGAGAAACTTCAGACCGCCCTCAATCTGCTCAAGACCTTTCAAGTTGACTTCGTAGGTTTGTTGCAGGAATTCGACGTCGTCAATTGCAGCTTCGGCTGCCGCAAGTGCCAAAGAATTCACATTGAAAGGCTGACGAACCCGGTTCATAAGGTCTGCCACTTCAACACTTGACACTGCATAGCCCACACGCAAACCAGCC
>NZ_DFOZ01000034.1:32023-32255 GCF_002377005.1 Limnobacter sp. UBA3528
ATAGCCCACACGCAAACCAGCCAAGCCATAAGCCTTGGAGAAACTGCGCGACACCAGCAAATTGGGGAATTGTGCGACCCACTGCGTGGAATCGTACTGGTCCTCAGGTTTCAGGAATTCGTTGTAGGCCTCATCAAGCACCACCAACACATTCGAAGGGACCTGCTTCAGAAAATCCAACAGTTTTTTCTGCGGCAGAAAAGTACCTGTCGGGTTGTTGGGGTTGGCGATG